>NZ_JABGDE010000021.1:0-21333 GCF_041028325.1 Modestobacter sp. I12A-02662
CGGCTGGGGATCACCACGGTCTACGTCACCCACGACCAGGTCGAGGCGATGACCATGGGCGACCGGGTCGCGGTGCTCAAGGACGGGCTGCTCATGCAGGTCGGCACCCCCCGCGAGCTCTACGACCGGCCGCGCAACGTGTTCGTCGCCGGCTTCATCGGCTCCCCGGCGATGAACCTGTTCGAGCTGCCCGTGGTCGACGGCGGCGTGCTGTTCGGCAGCGACGTGCAGCCGGTCGAGCGGGCCGTGCTGGGCCGGGCCGTGGCGGGTCGGGTGGTGCTCGGCGTCCGCCCGGAGGACCTCGAGGTGGTGGACGCAGGCGTGCCGGTCGAGGTGGACGTCGTCGAGGAGCTCGGCGCGGATGCCTACGTGTACGGCTGGGCGAGGACGAGCACCAGGTCGTCGCCCGGGTCGACGGCCGCCGGCCGCCGATGAAGGGCGAGGTGCTGCGCGTGGCCCCGCGCCGCGGGCACGTCCACCTGTTCGACACCGGCGACGGGGAGCGCCTCGGATGAGCGTCCGGCCCACCGGGGAGCAGTTCCCGCTGTCCGCCGCCGGCGCGGAGGTGACCGTCGTCGAGGTCGGCGGTGGCCTGCGCAGCTACCGCGCCGGCGGGCGGGAGCTGCTCGACGGCTACGGCGAGCGGGACCTGCCCGACGCCGGCCGCGGCCAGCTGCTGGCCCCGTGGCCCAACCGCATCCGCGACGGCCGGTACAGCTGGGACGGCGAGGAGCACCAGCTGCCGCTCAGCGAGCCCGCGGCGGCCAACGCGATCCACGGGCTGGTGCGGTTCGTGCCCTGGTCGGTGGTCGCGCGCTCCGGCGACGCCGTCGCGCTCGAGTGCCTGCTGTACCCGCAGCCGGGCTACCCGTTCGCACTGCGGCTGCAGGTCGGCTACGAGCTCTCGGCCGCGGGGCTGCGGGTGAGCACCACGGCCACCAACGAGGGCGACGTCCCGCTGCCCTACGGCGAGGGGCACCACCCCTACCTCGCCGCGGGAGCGGACCTGCTCGTCGACGACTGCTCCCTCGTGGCGCCCGGCGGCACCCGGCTGGAGACCGACGAGCGGGGCATCCCCGTCGGAGCGGTGCCGGTGCAGGGGACGCCCTACGACCTGCGGGCCGGCCGGGTGGTCGGCGACCTGGTGATCGACCACGCGTTCACCGACCTGGAGCGGGACGACGACGGGCTCGCCTGGGTGCGGCTGACCGCTCCCGACGGCCGGGGCGCCGCGGTGTGGCAGGACGCGGGCTACCCCCACCTGCAGCTGTTCACCGGCGACGTGCTCCCCGGCCCCCGGCGGCGGCGGGGGCTGGCCGTGGAACCGATGACCTGCCCTCCGAACGCGCTGCAGACCGGGGAGGGCGTCCGGCGGCTCGAGCCGGGGGAGTCGACGACGGCGAGCTGGGGGATCACCCCGCTCGGCTGAGCGCCGCGGGCGAGGTGGCGGAGGCTCCCTAGACTCGACCGAGGGGCACGGCGTTCCGTGCCCCGCACCGAGCGAGGAGTGTGACCGTGGCCGTCCGTGCCATCCGGGGGGCGACCCAGGTCGCCGCCGACGACCGCGACGAGGTCCTGGCGGCCACCCGGGAGCTCGTCTCCGCCGTGCTGGCACGCAACGAGCTCGCCCCGCCGGACCTGATCAGCATCCTGTTCACCGCCACCCCGGACCTGGTGTCGGAGTTCCCCGCGCTGGCCGCCCGGGAGCTGGGCCTGGGCGACGTCCCGCTGATGTGCGCGACGGAGATCGCCGTCCCGCACGCCCTGCCCCGGGTGCTGCGGCTGATGGCGCACGTGGAGACGCCTCGGGAGCGGGCGGAGATCCAGCACGTGTACCTGCGCGGCGCGGTCGCCCTGCGGCGGGACATCGCCCAGTGACCCAGGACGGCGCAGTGAACGGGTTCCGCGGGCAGGTGACGCTGGACGGGCCGTCGGGGACGGGCAAGTCCAGCGTCGCCCGGGACGTCGCCACCCGGCTGGGCGCGGCCTACCTGGACACCGGTGCCATGTACCGGGCGGCCACCGTCGCCGTGCTCGACGCCGGCGTGGACCTCGACGACCCCGAGGGCATCGCCCGCGCGGTCGCCGAGGCCGACATCGAGGTCGGCACGTCGGCGGAGACGGAGGTGGTCCTGGTCGACGGCGAGGACGTCGCCGTCCGGATCCGCGGCACCGAGGTGACCCGCGCGGTCTCGCCGGTCTCCGCCGTCCCGGCGGTGCGCCGGCTGCTCGTGGAGCGGCAGCGGGCGCTGGTGGCCGCCGCCGAGGCGGTCGTCGTCGAGGGGCGGGACATCGGCACCGTCGTCCTGCCGGACGCGACCCTGAAGATCTACCTGACCGCGGCACCGGAGGTGCGCGCGGAGCGGCGGGCCGGCCAGCTGGGTGTCACCGACCCCGCGCGGATCGCCCACATCGCGGCCGACCTGCGTCGCCGCGACGCGTACGACAGCAGCCGGGCCGACAGCCCGCTGCGCCCGGCCGCCGACGCGATCGTCGTCGACAGCACCGGGCTGGACCGCGCGGCCGTGGTCGAGCGGGTGCTCGACCTGGCCGGCACAGCAGTGAGGGACCCCGCATGAGCACCACCGACACCGACCCGACCGGCCCGCTGCCGGTCGTCGCGATCGTCGGCCGGCCGAACGTCGGCAAGTCGACGCTGGTCAACCGCTTCCTCGGCCGCCGCGCGGCGGTCGTGCAGGACGTCCCAGGCGTGACCCGGGACCGGATCGCCTACCAGGCGCTGTGGAACGGGCGGTCGTTCACGGTCGTCGACACCGGCGGCTGGGAGCCCAAGGCCACCGGCATGGCCGCCGCGATCGCCCGCCAGGCCGAGTACGCGATGAAGACCGCCGACGTCATCGTGCTGGTGGTCGACGCCACGGTCGGCGCCACGGAGACCGACCTGGCCGCCGCCCGCGTGCTGCGGCGCAGCGACCGGCCGGTGATCCTGGTCGCGAACAAGGTCGACGACGAGCGCAGCGAGGCCGGCGCCGCGGAGCTGTGGTCGCTGGGCCTCGGCGAGCCGTACGCGGTCAGCGCGCTGCACGGCCGGGCGAGCGGGGACCTGCTCGACATCGTCCTGGACGCGCTGCCCGAGGCGCCGCGCGAGCAGGAGGAGGTGGGTGGCCCGCGCCGGGTCGCCCTGGTCGGCCGGCCCAACGTGGGCAAGTCCAGCCTGATCAACCGGCTCGCGAAGGAGGAGCGTTCGGTCGTCGACTCGGTCGCCGGCACCACGGTCGACCCGGTCGACTCGATCGTCACCCTGGGCGGGGAGGAGTGGCGCTTCGTCGACACGGCCGGCCTGCGCCGGCGGGTGAACACCGCGAGCGGGACGGAGTACTACGCGAGCCTGCGCACCGAGGCGGCCATCGAGGCCGCCGAGGTCGCCGTCGTCCTGCTGGCCGCCGACGAGGTGATCAGCGAGCAGGACCAGCGGGTCATCACCCAGGTGATCGAGGCCGGCCGCGCGCTGGTGCTGGCGATCAACAAGTGGGACACCCTCGACGAGGACCGGCACGCGCAGCTGGAGAAGGAGATCGAGCGGGACCTGGCCCGGGTCACGTGGGCCAGCCGGGTCAACATCTCGGCGCTGAGCGGCCGCGGGGTGAACAAGCTGGCCGACCACCTGCGGGCCGCGCTCGCCTCGTGGGAGACCCGGGTGCCGACCGCGGAGCTGAACACGTTCATCCGCGAGCTGGTCATGGCCACGCCACCGCCGGCCCGCGGCGGGCGCGCCCCCAAGATCAAGTACGTGACGCAGGCCGACATCCGGCCCCCGCGCTTCGTGGTCTTCTCCACCGGGTTCCTGGAGGCCGGGTACCGCCGGTTCCTGGAGCGGAAGCTGCGCGAGCGGTTCGGCTTCCACGGCACGCCGATCGACATCTCGGTCAAGGTGCGCGACTCGAAGGCGCGCGACCGCAAGGGGTGAGGTCGCCGCCGTCGAGCCGGCAGTCGTACGAGCAGGGGTCGTTCCCGGGGGACCGGGAACGACCCCTGCGGCGTTCCGTGGCGGCCTGCGTGAGGTTGACGAGCGTCACGTCGACCGGATACTTTTCACCTGTCAGAAAAGCTCTTCCGCCATACGGAACTAATGGAGTGAGATGTCCTCCCGGCGCTACGCGGTCAACCTGTCGATCCTGTTCCCCGAGCTGCCCCTGCTGGCGCGCCCCGCGGCGGCGAGGGACGCCGGCTTCACGGCCGTGGAGTTCTGGTGGCCCTTCGGCTCGGCGGTGCCCGCGGACGGCGAGGTCGACGAGTTCGTCGGCGCCGTGGAGGACGCCGGGGTCTCGCTGATCGGGCTCAACTTCTTCGCCGGTGACATGCCCGGCGGCGACCGGGGGCTCGTGTCCTGGCCGGCCCGCTCGGCGGAGTTCCGCGACAACATCGACGTCGCCGTGGGCATCGGCGAGCGGCTGGGCTGCCGCGCCTTCAACGCGCTGTACGGCAACCGGGTCGACGACGTCCCGGCCGAGGCGCAGGACGAGCTCGCCGTGGAGAACCTGGCCCTGGCCGGCCGGGCCGCGGCGCGGATCGGCGGCACCGTGCTGGTCGAGGCGGTCAGCGGCGCGCCCCGCTACCCGCTGCTGACCGCCGCCGACGCCGTGGGCGTCATCGACCGGGTGCAGCGGGAGACCGGGGTGGACAACCTGGGCTTCCTCTGCGACCTGTACCACCTCGCGGTCAACGGCGACGACCTGGACGCGGTGATCGCCGGCCAGGCCGGGCGGATCGCCCACGTGCAGATCGCCGACGCACCGGGCCGCAACGAGCCCGGCACCGGTGAGCTCGACCTGGACCGGCACCTCGACGCGCTCGCCGCCGCCGGCTACGACGGCTGGGTCGCGCTGGAGTACAAGCCCCGCGGCGACACGCTCGAGGGCTTGGAGTGGTTGCCCCGCGACAGCCGCTCGGCCGGCTGAGTCCCGTTCCCGCCACCCACGAACCACGAGGAGCTGACATGACCACCGTTGCCGTCATCGGACTGGGGATCATGGGCGCGCCGATGGCCGCCAACCTGATCAAGGCCGGTTTCGACGTCGTCGTCTACAACCGCAGCCCGGAGAAGGTCGAGCAGCTCGTCGAGCAGGGTGCCCGGGGGGCCGGCGACGTCGCCGAGGCAGTCCGGGAGGCCGACGTCGTCCTCACGATGCTGCCGGACTCCGCGGACGTGGAGGCCGTCGTGCTCGGCGAGGGTGGCGTCCTGGACTCCGCTCGGCCGGGGGCGCTGCTCGTCGACGCCAGCACGATCCGCCCCGACGTCTCCGTCCGGCTGGCCGAGGCCGCCCGGGCCCGCGGGTTCCGGGCCGTCGACGCCCCGGTCTCCGGCGGCGAGGCCGGCGCGGTCGAGGGCAACCTGTCGATCATGGTCGGCGGGGAGCGGGAGGACGTCGAAGCGGCGCGACCGGTGCTCGAGGCCGTCGGCTCCACCGTGGTGCACGTCGGCCCGGCCGGCTCCGGGCAGACCGTCAAGGCCGCGAACCAGCTGATCGTGGCCGGCACCATCGAGCTCGTCGCCGAGGCCCTGGTCTTCCTCGAGGCGCACGGCGTCGACACCGAGGCGGCGGTGAAGGTGCTCGCCGGGGGACTGGCGGGCAACCGGATCCTGGACCGCAAGGCCGCGAACATGATCGCTCGCGAGTTCACGCCCGGCTTCCGGGTCGACCTGCACCACAAGGACCTCGGCATCGTGACCAGCGCCGCGCGTGAGGCAGGGGTGGCGATCCCGCTCGGCGCCCAGGTGGCGCAGCTCATGGGCGCGCTGCGCGCCGACGGTCACGGCTCCCTCGACCACTCCGCCCTGCTGCTCCTGGTCGAGCAGCTCTCGGGTCGCCGCACCCGCTGACCCGCCCCCTGCTCCCCCTTCCGCCCCTCCCGCTCCAGAGCACCGCCCCACCGGACGATCCCACCGAGGAGAGACCCCATGCCACGCATCCGGGCCATCGAAGCCGCCGTCCAGATCCTGGAGCGCGAGGGGGTGACGAACGTGTTCGGGCTCCCGGGAGCCGCCATCAACCCCTTCTACGGCGCGCTGCGCAAGCGGGACACCATCAAGCACGTGCTCGCCCGGCACGTCGAAGGTGCGTCGCACATGGCCGAGGGCTACACGCGGACGAAGGCCGGCAACATCGGGGTCTGCGTCGGCACCTCGGGACCGGCCGGGACCGACATGATCACCGGGCTGTACTCCGCGATGGCCGACTCGATCCCGATCCTGTGCATCACCGGGCAGGCGCCGGTCGCCCGGCTGCACAAGGAGGACTTCCAGGCCGTCGACATCGCGGCCATCGCCGGACCGGTCACCAAGATGGCGATGACCGTGCTCGAGCCGGCCCAGGTGCCCGGCGCCTTCCAGCAGGCCTTCCACCTCATGCGCTCCGGGCGGCCCGGTCCCGTCCTCATCGACCTGCCGTTCGACGTCCAGATGGCCGAGATCGACTTCGACATCGAGACCTACGAGCCGCTGCCGGTGTACAAGCCGCGGGCCACACGGGCGCAGGTCGAGAAAGCCCTGGACATGCTCGCGGCGGCGGAGCGGCCGCTGCTGGTCGCCGGTGGCGGCATCATCAACGCCGACGCCGCGGACCTGCTCGTCGAGCTCGCCGAGCTGGTCGACGTCCCGGTGATCCCCACGCTGATGGGCTGGGGCGCGATCCCCGACGACCACCCGCTGATGGCCGGCATGGTCGGGCTGCAGACCGCGCACCGGTACGGCAACGCCACCCTGCTCGAGTCCGACTTCGTGCTGGGCATCGGCAACCGGTGGGCCAACCGCCACACCGGCGGGCTGGACGTGTACCGGAAGGGCCGCACGTTCGTCCACGTGGACATCGAGCCCACGCAGATCGGCCGGGTGTTCCCGCCGGAGTTCGGCATCGTGTCCGACGCCAAGGCCGCGCTGGAGCTGTTCGTCGAGGTGGCGCGGGAGCGCAAGGCGGCCGGGCAGCTGCCCGACCGCGGCAGCTGGGTTCGGGACTGCCAGCAGCGCAAGCACGACATGCTCCGCCGGACGCACTTCGAGAACGTGCCGATCAAGCCGCAGCGCGTCTACGAGGAGATGAACCGGTCCTTCGGCCGGGACACCCGGTACGTCAGCACCATCGGACTGTCCCAGATCGCCGGCGGCCAGCTGCTGCACGTCTACCGCCCGCGGCACTGGATCAACTGCGGTCAGGCCGGCCCGCTCGGCTGGACACTCCCCGCGGCGCTCGGCGTCTGCGTCGCCGATCCGGAGGCGACCGTCGTGGCGCTGTCCGGTGACTACGACTTCCAGTTCATGATCGAGGAGCTGGCGGTCGGTGCGCAGTTCCAGCTGCCCTACGTCCACGTGCTGGTCAACAACTCCTACCTGGGGCTGATCCGGCAGTCGCAGCGGGCGTTCGACATGGACTTCGCCGTGCAGCTGGGCTTCGACAACATCAACGCCCCCGAGCTGGGCGGGTACGGCGTCGACCACGTGAAGGTGGCCGAGGGGATGGGCTGCAAGGCGATCCGGGTGCGCGAGCCCGACGACATCCAGCCGGCCTTCGAGGAGGCGAAGAAGCTCATGGCGCAGCACCGGGTGCCCGTGGTCGTGGAGATCATCCTCGAGCGGGTCACCAACATCTCCATGGGCACCGAGATCGACGGTGTCGTCGAGTTCGAGGAGCTCGCCAGCCGCGGCGAGCACGCGCCGACCGCGATCAGCGCGCTCGACCTCGAGCACATGCAGTACCTGGACTGACGAGCGCCTCCCGGCCGGTCCGCGAGGACCGGCCGGGGGGAGCCCGCACCTGGTGCGGTAACCTCTCCGGGCAGCTGCTGAGCGCCTCCGGGCGCTCGGAGCTCGGGCTGTAGCGCAGCTTGGTAGCGCACTTGACTGGGGGTCAAGGGGTCGCAGGTTCAAATCCTGTCAGCCCGACAGTGAAACGGCAGTTCAAAGGCGGGTCGGCCGTGAGGGCCGGCCCGCCTCTTGCATGACTACAGCAACGGGTACAGCAACGCGGCCCGAGGGGCAGCAACGGTCACCAGCGGAGCGCTTGGTCGAGCCGGTCTGCGGCCTCGCGCTGCTGGGCCGGACCGACGTGGCTGTAGATGTCCGCGGTGATGGCATACGACGAGTGGCCCAGGTGCTCCTGGACGACCTTGGTATGCGTGCCGACCGCCAGCAGGAAGCTCGCCGCGGAGTGCCGAAGGGTGTGCAGGGTCACGCCGCGGAGGCCGGGTCGCTCCGCGAGGCCCTCGAAGCGCCGCAGCACGTGGTCTTGCGTGCCGGCGGCACGCACGAAGCTGGCCGCGGAGTGCCGCAACGTGTGCCGGTGGACCCCGCCGCGGCCGGCGCGCCGGGCCAGCAGCTCGAATCGCCGGAGGACGTTGCGGGGCTCGAGCGGTGTGCCGATCTCCGTGGTGAAGACCAGGCCGTGATGTTCCCGGGCCTCTGCGGTCGCGCGCCGTTCCTCGACCTGTCCGGTCCGGTGCGGTGCGAGCGCCGCGACGGCCGAGCGGGGGAGGGGCACGGTCCGTCGGGACTTGTCGGTCTTGGGCTCGTCGAGCTGCAGCCCCTGGGAGGTCCGGGAGAGTGTCCAGCGGACCCGCAGCAGACCGCGTCGGCGTCGACGTCGGACCAGTGCAGCGCGAGCGCCTCGCGGCGGAGGGGCCCGGTGACAAGCATGACGCGGAGCACGGTGCGCGCCGTCGTCCGCCGCGGAGCCGGTGCCCCCCGAGCCGCCAGACGGAATTCGCCGCTTCAGCGCAGGCATCCCGGCCCAGGTGGGCCGGAACGGCCTGTCACCCGCTCCGCCGGTCGCGATCGCGGCCGGGACGGTCGCTCACTGGGCGCGACTTGTCCTCGGGGCTTGCCCACCCGGTGCGCAACAGGGCGTTGAGTGCGGGTCCCGAGGACTCGTCGACCATCGCGGCGCCGCGTACCAGCTGATGGCGAGCACGGCCAGGAACAGGTCCCGGCCGCGTACCCCGGGGCGGGCGCCGCCGCGCCGTGATGCCTGCTGGACGAGGGTGGCCCAGCGGACCTGCTCGTCGGTGGGGCCGTAGGCCGCCCGGATTGCAGGGCTCTGGCTGGCTGCCCGCCGGCCGCCGAGGTCGAGGTGTCCATGTGGACGCCGTCCAGAGCCATCCGGGTGGTGACGCAGATGGTGGCGGGCGCAACCATGGCGACATGGGAGTTTGTCCTGACATACTGTTGATGCCGTGCCCAGCCGTGAGCTCCTCCAGGTTCCTGCCGGGCTGACCGTCCGCATCGACGTCGTCGAGGGCTCGACCGGAGCCGAGCAGTCGGTCCATCGAAAGGACACTCATGAAGATCGGGTTGATCACGGACTCAGTCGGCCACCTGTCCCTCGAGGGCGCTCTCGACCTGGCGAAGGAACATGGCCTCAGCTCGGTTGAGATCGCCACCGGCAACTGGTCTGCGGCCCCTCACGCCGACCTGCCCACCCTCGTCTCCTCCGCGGACGCCCGCGCCGAGCTGGCGGAGAAGATCTCCTCGCGTGGCCTAGTCCTGAGCGCATTGAACGCGAACGGCAACCAGTTGCACCCGGTCGAGGGACCGCGGCAGGACAAGGTGGTCCGGGACACGATCGAGCTGGCCAGCTGCTTGGGGGTGCCCACGGTGGTCTTGATGTCCGGCCTCCCGGGCGCCCGCGGCGACTCGACCCCGAACTGGATCACCACGTCGTGGCCGCCGGAGAACTTGAAGGTGCTCGACCACCAGTGGAACGAGGTGGCGATCCCGTACTGGAAGGAGCTCGCGGCGCTCGCGCGGGAGAAGGGCGTCCGGCTGGCCATCGAGGCGTGCGGCGGTCAGCTGGTGCACAGCGTGTCGAGCATGTACCGCCTCCTCGAGGCTGTCGGCGATGACGTCGTCGGCGCCAACCTGGACCCCTCGCACCTGATGTGGATGGGGGCCGACATCCCCACCGTCATCCGCGCGCTCGGGTCGGCCATCTACCACGTCCACGCCAAGGACGTGCGTGTGAACCGAACACAGGCGGACCGCGACGGGCTGCTCGACACGGTCCCCATCGAGCGGGCCGGCGACCGCGCCTGGAACTACGTCACCCTCGGGCTCGGACAGCCGGCTGGGGCGACCTTCTGGGCGGACTTCGTCTACACCCTGCGCGCGGTGGGGTACGACGGCACGCTCAGCATCGAGCACGAGGACACGCTGGTGAACTCCGTCGAGGGGGTCGGCCGCGCAGCCGACCTCCTCAAGCAGGTTGTCCTGGTCGAGGCACCTGACTGGAAGCCCGCGAGCATCTGATCGAGCCAGTTGGGTGATCCGTGTCGGCATCCTCGTGGAGCCTCGCCAGGTCGGGAGGCTGCGGGGAGGAAGTCCAGCAGCACATGTTCGGTCAGGGCTGGTCTACTCCTGGCAACGCCGGGTCAACCTCCTCCTCGGAAGCGCAAGTCCCACGCGCAGATGGTGTGGTGTTCTTGGCCGTGTCGAGATCGACCATCTGGCGCAGCGCGCTGCCGTCTGCCAGGTGGTCCATGGCGCTGAGCGCCGATTCGGCCGTGCCGCGGCTACGGTGCGCGGGTGGATGCGGAGCGGCAGGCCTGGGTGCTGGCCGAGCTGCGCGGGGTCGCCGCGCCCGACGGGACGCCCGTCGGCGCATCGCCGATCTCACGGCCGGGCACGGCAGCAGGTCCGCCGGGCACGCGGCCGCCTGGGCTGCGTACCGCGCCGTGAACGACCGCTGGTCGACGCTGATCCGGGAGGCGGCAGCCGCGGGCCATCCCTTGGCCGACGGTGCGCGTACGGCTGGCTCCGCCGGCCTTCGCTCCAGGGCCACAGCCGGCGCTGACGACCGGGCGCCTGCACCTTCGGCACGCCGGCCGCGGGGCGCTGCACGGAGTGCGACGCGACGAGAGGAGATCCGCGGTGACACACGACTTCACCGACGTCGGCTTCCTGGGCTTCGACGTCTTCGGCACGGTGGTGGACTGGCGGTCGGGCGTGGCCCGCGCCGCCGAGCCGTTCCTGACCGAACACGGCATCGACATCGATCCGCTGGCCTTCGCCGATGAATGGCGGTCGCTGTACCAGCCGGCGATGCAGCGGGTCCGTGCCGGTGACCGGCCCTGGGTGAAGCTGGACCTGCTCAACCGGGAGAACCTGGAGACCGTGCTGGCCCGCCACGACGCGGACTTCGGTGCCATCACCGACGATGAGCTCACCGAGTTGAACACCGCGTGGGAGAAGCTCGACCCCTGGCCGGACGCGGTCGCCGGCCTCACCCGACTCAAGCAGCGATTCGCCATCGGCCCCATCTCCAACGGCTCCATCGCCGGGATGTTGCGGTTGGCGCGCTTCGGTGGACTGCCCTGGGACGTGATCACCGGCGCCGAGATCAGCCACAGCTACAAGCCGATGCCGCAGACCTACCTGCGGTCGGCTGATGCGGTGGGCCTGCGCCCCGACCAGGTCGCCATGGTCGCGGCCCACAACGGTGACCTTGCGGCAGCGCGTGCGGCCGGGCTGCGCACCGTCTTCGTCGCCCGGCCGCACGAGCACGGGCCCGACCAGACCACCGACCTGACCGCTGAGCAGGACTGGGACATCGTCGTCGGCTCCCTCACCGAGGCCGCCGACGCCCTCGGCTGCCCCTGACTCGCACCGTGACACCCGGTTCGCAAGAGGTGTGATGCCCTGTGATCCTGATCGTGCCCTTGCGGTTGAGAGATCTTCTGTCGTCCGACGCTGCGCGGCTCGGCACGTCAAGACCCGTGCACCTTCTTCGAGTCCTGGGAGATCCGGTGTGTCCGGTCCTCCGATGGGCACCCTCGGAGATGCTGGCTCCGTTCCGTGGACGCGGTGTGGGGGCGAGTACCCGCTGGGCGGCCGCATGCCGGTGCAGGAACGGGTCGACCTGTTGCACTGGGCCGCCGACAACGACGTGGTGGTCCTCGAGGACGACTACGACAGCGAGTTCCGCCACCGACGCAGGCCGCTCCCGGCGATGGCCTCGCTCCCCTCGCGCGCCGACGTCGTGCTCATCGGGAGCTGGTCGAAGACGCTCACCCCGTGGCTGCGCTGCGGCTGGATGGTGGCCCGCGGGCCGGTCGGGGAGCGACTACGGGCCATTCGGGCCGCCCTGGACACCCCGGCATCCGGCGTACTGCAAGTCGCTCTGGCCCACTTCCCGACCGATGGCCGCCTCGCCCGCCATACCGCGCGGGCACAACGCGACTACGGCCACCGGCGCCGACTCGTGGCACAGGCCCTGGGCAACCGACCGGACGGCATCCTTGGCGCGCTCGACGGCGGGCTGCACGTGGTGGTCCATTTGCCTCCACCATCGACTTCGCGGCCCTGCGGCACGCCGCCGCAGACCGCGGCGTGGTCGTCGCCGACCTGGCCGACTACTACGTGCGCCGGCCACCGTCATCCGGTCTGGTTCTCGGCTACGGCGCCCCCAGCGACCTGGAACTGCGCTCGGCCCTCACCGTCCTCGCGGATCTGCTGGACAGCGCCCGCGCCGGCTGGCTCTAAGGCCTCCTGGGCACCGGTCGTCCGCCGTGGCCACATCCGATGCTCGTCGGCGTTGGCGTCGTTGCCGGGGCCTGACTGGCCTGGAGGGCCACACCCGGCCGGCACGGACTGCGGGTCCGCTGCCGCACCACAGCGGCCAGTGGCAGTCACAGGGAGGTGCCACGCCGTTCTCGCCCGGCCTGCGCGGCCTCCACACCGGGCCTGTGAACGTCGATGGGCGATTCGCCGGTCAGCACTGCGACGGCTGGCCGGCGAGGGCCACGTGGATGAGCTGGGCGGCGCGGAACCGTCCCGCCGGCGGCCGTCCCGGTCAGGGAGGGGCGTGGTGTGTCCTCGTGGGCGTGGTCGAACGAACCGCGGAGCTCCGACGCGATCAGACAGTCCGACCGAGAGGTCAACGGCCGTCGGCCGAGCGCCCGAGATCCGTCCACGGAAGGGCGCCGGCGACGGGACGTCATCCACGCTCCAGGACCGGACGACGGCCACCATCAACTCGACGGCCTCCGGACCCACGGAGGAATCGGCCGCGCGGTGCGCCTTCAGTTCGACGTCGGACCAGCCGGACGGCTGGTGCGGCGCGCCCGGGGGAGAGGTCCAACCCGACACTTCCCGGCCGTCACGGCGTCGGACCGCCACCCGGGCACTCGGTGCGGAGCGGAACGCGCATTCCTGCTCATCTCCGACGAACACCCGCACACGCTCCGCGACCCGGGTCACCTCGGGTGACGGTGGACCCCGCATCCTCGAGGACGGCGTAGTGCGCTGAGTCGTTGCCGCCGAGGACGATCCGCACGGCCAGGGTGACGCGCAGGGCGTCGTTGTTCCCTGGCGCACGTTGCCTCATCGAAACCCTGAGATCCCACCCGAGCGCCTGTCCGACGATCGGCCCGTTCTGGCTGCGGCGAGCTTGTTCGAGCGACTGGTCGGACTGCTCGAAGGTCGGGCACTGGCTCACGGCGCCGTCACCGCCGGTACGCGGGGCGGCTCGCGCAGCCGATCGTGCTGGGAGGCGGCCACGAGGAGGCGATCGGCGGGGGACCGCTGCCCTGGGTCGGCCGCGAGCCCGCCGACGTGCTCGCATGGGCACGGGAGGGCCGGGGGGAGCGGGGCCTCGTCGCCGTCCCCCTCGATCTTCCGGACGCCGGTCTGACCGGCGTGATCCTGGTGCCGACGGGGACCCCGAGTCCGGCGGCCGGAGGGTCGTCAGCCATGCCGATGGACCCTGAGAGCTGCTGCCTCCTCGGGATCCAGCGGCCGAGAGGTGAGCTGAGGTCAGGGATGCCTGCAGGGGTGGCCGCAGTTCCTCGCGACCTGACGTGTGTAGTACGTCCACCTCTGGCCAGCGCCTTGTCCGCGGCGATCCTGGCGTTGCTGTCGCCATCGGCGCCCGGTGCACCGATCCGCCGCCCGGGAACGACCAGGGCCTGGCTGTTCCCGGGCTCCTCGACCACCGACTCGAGGAGTGCGTTGTCCTCATAGCAGCGGATGGTGGTCACCGGCCCGGTGAAGACGCGGTGTGCGCCGAACTGGCGGACCAGGACGTCGCCGGACGCCAGGTCGTCGCCGTGCTCGTCGTAGAGGTGGGCCGTGGCGAAGGTCATCGGAGGCGGCATGCTCGCCGGCCCGGGACCGAGCAGAACGACGTGCGTCTCGGCTGTGGAGGCCCCCCACCCCGCCGAGTGCGGTCTCAGATGGCCGCCGACCGCAAACGCCGAAGACCCAGCGGCACCCGTCGGCGGCCACTCCCCGGTGGGGACGACGGCCCGCGAGACCACCTGCCGATCCTGCGCAGTCGCCGACTCTGCACCGCATGGGTTGGCTCCCGTGCTCGTACGGGCGGCGCTTGTGACCACTCTGTTCCCGTTCCCGTTCGATGACGTTCGCGCTCGTCGACCTCGCGGGGCCTGTGCCGTCGAACAGCCGACGGTGCTGTCCCGTCCGATCACACGAGCCGGGGCAGTGGGCGGACGACGAGTCGCTCCTCCACCGACCGGCCGTCCAGCACCAGGCGGACTCTCCACACCCCGGAGCTGCGCAGTGGAGTGATCGGATCGCCGTCCAGCATCCGCTGGAACGTCTCCCGAGCCTCCTCGGGGCTCCGGTAGGCCTCCCAGCGCGGGGTGCGCTGCAGGGGGCTGAGGAACTCGACGCGGTGGGCATCCCTCGCGTCGTCCGGTGAGGTGGCCGACTCCTCCGGCATGACGGTGGACAAGCGCGGCCGGCCCAGGACGTACTTCCCGTTCCGCCGGACACCCAGCCAGTCGTAGTTCCCGGTCGCGAGCTTGGCCCAGAGCGCCTCGGGTTTCCTGCACTGCTCGAGGATCGGGTAGAGCTGGTGGCCGAGTTGGACATGCGCGTGTGACCGCTCGGATGACATGGCGAATCCTAGGGGCGGTCGGCCGGGCCCGCGCCCGTCATCGACGGTGACGGGATGCGGAAAGCCGACGGGGAGGGAGCACTGGCGAGGGCTTGACTGTTTCTGAAAACGGTTTCATAGTGTCTCAAGACACATGAGGAGGCGGGATGTCCATCCGGGAGGTCGCTGCTCGGGCGGGGGTCTCCCCGGCCACCGTTTCCCGCGTCTTCACGCAGCCCCAGGCGGTTGCTTCTGAGACTCGGCGCCGGGTCATGACGGCGGCCGAGGAACTGCGGTACGCCCCCCATCCGGCAGCGAGCTCGCTGGCACGAGGGCGGACCGGCAACCTCGGCATCGTCGTCCCCGACATCTCGAACTCCTTCTCCGCCCTGGTCACCAAGGCGGTCGACCGGCAGGCGCGCCGCGATGGATACGCCCTCTTCGTTGCCGGCTCGGACGAGGTGGTGCACGACGAGGAAGCGTCGGCACGAGCTCTGGCCCAGCAGGTGGACGGGCTGCTGCTCGTGTCGCCGGGGATGCCGAACGATGCCCTGCTGGCACTTGCCGACGTGACGCCGGTCGTCATGCTCAACCGCCTGCTCGACGGCATCCCGGCCGTGCTCACGAACCTCTACGAGGCGACCAGTCATGCGGTCGAGCACCTGCACGCACTCGGACACCGCGCCGTCACCTACCTGGCTGGCCCGGACGGATATCCCAACGACGTCCGGCTACGCGGATTCCGCGACGCATGCAGCCGCTTTGGCGTGGAGGGATCCGAGCTCGGCCCCTTTGCGGCCCGGTTCCAAGACGGCATTCGGGCTGCGGACCTCGTTCTCGCGACATCGGTGACGGCTGTCGTCGCCTACAACGACGAGATCGCGGTGGGAGTCGTCAACCGGCTCGCCGACCGCGGGATCGCAGTGCCCGGCGACATCAGCGTCGTCGGCTTCGACGACACCCAGCTCGCCGAGATGGTGACGCCCCGGTTGACCACCGTGCGGATCCCGGCCGCCGTCGCCGGGACCACCGCCATCGAGATGCTGCTGGACCTCGTTCGCGGCCGTGACGTGGGCCTGCGCAGTCCGCTGGAGGTCTCCGGTGAGCTGGTCGTGCGGTCGAGCACTGGTCCGGCCCGGAGTCTGCCTGATCCGGACCAGGAGTCCGCACCGTGACCGATGCCGGACTGCGCTACGAGTCCGCGGCCGAGCGTCGGATCTGGATGCTCGCCACGCTGCGATCGGAGGGGTTCCTGTCCGTCACAGACCTCGCCCGCCAGCTCGGTGTCTCGCAGATGACCATCCGTCGGGACCTGCACGCCCTCGAGCACGAGGGTCACGTCCGGTTGGTGCACGGCGGGGCCAGCCTCACGCCCGGCGCTCCGTTGGGTTCCAGCGCTCCCGAGGACGACGATGCTGGGGCGCGAGATCGAGTGGCCGCGCATGCCGTGGACCTCGTGGGCGACACGGACGCGATCGCCATCGATGCCGGGGCTACGGGGCACGCGGTGGCCCGCTCGCTCCCGGCGAGCTTCAGCGGGTGTGTCATCAGCCACTCTCTGCCCGTGCTGCAGTGCCTCTCCACCCGCGGGCTGGAGCGGGTGGTCGCTCTGGGCGGCGAACTGCTGGCCGGCCGACACGCGTTCGTCGGCCCCACGACGGAAGCCGCGACCGCTCAGCTGCGGGTCCGGACGTTCTTCCTCACCCCGAGTGGGGCCGACGCCCGTGGCCTGTACGCCGCGTCTCCCGCTGAGGCGAGTGTCCAGCGGCAGCTCATGGGCATCGCTGACGAGGTGGTCCTGGTGGCGACGCGGGAGGTCTTCCGCACCTCTGCGCCCGCGCGTATCGCGCCGCTCGACCGACTGACGAGACTGGTCACGGATCAGCGACCTCCTGCGGAACTGGCCTCCGCCCTTCGACGGGTCGGAGTGGTCCCGCACGTCGTAGACGGCTGAGCCGTCGTGCGTGTGCCTCGCTGCTCGGCCAGGTCCCGGTCCTCGTGCCGACCGCTTGATCGGATGTGCTGGACCGAACAGCGAATGTGCAATGTCGAACACGAATGCCCGTTGTGACGCTCATCGCCCGCGCTTAACGTCGTCGACACCATCTGGGTGAGGGATGCGCGTCACGACGTCCGCTCCGTTCGCCCATGGGGCTCGGGCCCAACATGTGGCCGAATGTCGACGGAAGGCGCGATGGTGGCGAGTCACGGTCATGCGAGCGGCCATTCCGTGAGGGCAGCGGGTGGACCCGCGCGGTCGACGGCGCACAACAAGTTCCTCATCAAGCTGACCGTGATCTCGACTCTCGGCGGTCTGCTCTTCGGTTATGACACCGGCGTCATCTCGGGTGCGCTGCTGTACATGCGGGACGACCTGGCGCTGACCTCGGTGACCGAGGCGGTGGTGGTCAGCTCGTTGCTCTTCCCGGGTGCGGCATTCGGCGCGCTCCTAGGAGGAAAGCTGGCCGACGTGCTCGGCCGCAAAGGGAGCCTGCTGGTCTGTGCGGGCCTGTTCCTCTTCGGTGCGCTGATCTGCGCCATCGCGCCCAACGTGGCCGTCATGACCGTCGGCCGCATCCTCCTCGGGTTCGGGGTGGGCGCCGCCGCGGTGACCTGTCCGCTGTACCTGGCCGAGATGGCGCCGGCTGACCGGCGTGGGCGCATGGTAACGATCAACGAGCTCATGATCGTGACCGGTCAGTTTCTCGCGTTCGCCATGAACGCCCTGCTGGACGCGGTCATCGAGGACGCGAACGTGTGGCGGTGGATGCTCGGGATCGCCACCATCCCGGCGGTGGGGCTCTTCGTCGGGATGTTCTTCCTCCCGGACTCGCCCCGCTGGTACGCGGTCCGTGGGCGGCTTGACGACACCCGGCGCGTCCTCGGCCTCAGCCGGGATCCGGCGGAGGCAGCCGAGGAGTACAACGTCATCGCCGAACACGCCAAGCGTGACCTGTCCGAGGACAAGGGAGCAGCGCTCCGCGACCTGCGGGCGTTCCCGTGGATGCGCCGGGTTCTCTGGATCGGCTGTGGCCTGGCCACGGTGCAGCAAGCCACCGGCATCAACACCGTCAATTATTACGCGCCAACGATCCTGGAGTCGACCGGTCTGGGGGCGAGCGCGTCCCTCATCCTCACCATCACCGTCGGTGTGGTCGCCATCATCGGGACGATCCTCGGGATCGTCCTCATCGGCCACTTCAACAGGCGGGCACTGCTCCTCACCGGCTTCACCGGTGTCGCGGCCGGGCACGCCATCCTGGCGTTGTCCTTCATGCTGGCGGAATCAGGATTCCGCAGTTACCTGATTCTGGCTGCGATGCTGATCGTGGTGTTCTTCGTGCAGACGTTCATCGGGACATTGGTCTGGCTGCTGCTCTCGGAGATCTTCCCGATGACCATCCGCGGATTCGCGATGGGCATCGCCGTGTTCGTGCTGTGGACGGTGAATGCGGCGATATCGTTCGCATTCCCGCCGCTCGTGGAGGCACTCGGTGCGACCGCGACCTTCGGGCTCTTCGCGCTGATCAACGTCGGCTCGCTCATCTTCGTCAAGAAGTTCGCGCCGGAGACACGCGGTCGGACTCTGGAGGAACTCGAGGACGACTTCCGCACGCACGACGCCGGGCACTTCGTGCACGAGGCCCCGGCCGGCGTTCGCGGCGGGTGAGCGTTCGACCGCTACCGCTACCGCTACCGCTACCGCTCGCGCCGCCCCGGGTCGTTCCCGGGGTGGCGGGCCTCCCGGGCCCCTCGGGCGGGACGACAGCCGGGTGCGGTCCCCCCTTCAGCGCAGCACCGAGAGGCGGAACACCATGGTGGAGGCTCTGGACGTCCTGGCCGTGGGGCGTTGCGGGGTCGACGTCTATCCCCAGCAGATCGGCGTGGGGTTGGAGGACGTCGAGACGTTCGGCAAGTTCCTCGGCGGCAGCGCGGCCAACGTGGCGGTCGCCGCGGCTCGGCTCGGGCATCCCGTGGGCTTGGTCAGCGGAGTCGGTGACGACCCGTTCGGCCGGTTCGTGCGGCGGGCGCTGGGGGATCTGGGCGTCGACGACCGCTACGTCATCGTCGACCCCGAGCATCCAACTCCGGTCACGTTCTGCGAGATCTTCCCGCCCGACGACTTCCCGCTGTACTTCTACCGCCGACCCAAGGCGCCAGACCTTCAGGTTCGCGCCGAAGACCTGGACCTCGACGCGGTCCGCGAGGCGCGGCTGTTCTGGGCGACGGTGACCGGGCTGTCCGAGGAGCCGAGCCGCTCGGCGCACGTCGCCGCATGGGCGGCCCGGGGCCGACGTGCGCACACCGTGCTCGACCTGGACTACCGGCCGATGTTCTGGTCCTCCCGGGAGGAGGCGAGCGCGCAGGTGCGCGCGGCGCTGCCGCACGTGACCGTGGCGGTGGGCAACCGGGAGGAGTGCGAGGTCGCCGTCGGGGAGACCGATCCTGACCGCGCCGCGGACGCGCTGCTGGAGGCCGGTGTCGAGTTGGCCGTGGTCAAGCAGGGGCCGAAGGGGGTTCTGGCGAGGACCCGGTCGGAGCGGGTGGTGGTGCCGCCCACGCCGGTGCAGGTGGTCAACGGGCTCGGCGCGGGCGACGCCTTCGGCGGCTCGCTGTGCCACGGCCTGCTGACCGGCCTGCCGCTGGAGCAGTTGCTGCGCAATGCCAACGCCGCCGGGGCGATCGTCGCGTCTCGGCTGGAGTGCTCCACCGCCATGCCGACCGCCGCCGAGGTCGCCGCCCACGTCGCCGCGTTCCTGGAGGGCACCCGTGTCTGACAGCGCGACGTCCCCGACCGAGGTCCTCGGCCGCCGACCGGTGTGCAGTACGTACGCGGAGGTCACCGAGGTGCGCAGCCGCGATCCGCAGGCGATCGGCCAGGCGCTGGCCGCCCGCCGTCGACGGCCGTCGTTCGTGCCGCCGGACGGCCGGTTGATGCTCGTGGCCGCCGATCACCCCGCGCGGGGTGCGCTGGCGGCGCAGGGTCGGCCGACCGCGATGGCCAGTCGCACGGACCTGCTCGACCGGCTGCGGACCGCGCTGGCCCGCCCCGGTGTGGACGGGCTGCTGGCCACCGCGGACATCGCCGAGGACCTGCTGCTGATGGGCGCGCTGGAGGACAAGGTCGTCGTCGCGTCGATGAACCGCGGCGGGCTGGCTGGTGCCTCCTTCGAACTGGACGACCGGATGACCGGCTACGACGTGGCCGGCGTCGTCGCGGCCCGGTTCGAGGCGGCCAAGATGCTGAACAGGATCGACCTCGACGACCCCGGCACGGTGCGGATGCTGGAGACCGCCGGCCGCACGATCAGCGAGCTGGCCCGGGCCGGGATCGTGATGATGCTCGAGCCGTTCCTGTCCCGCCGGGTCGACGGCCGGGTGGTCAACGACCTCACCCCGGACGGGGTGATCAAGTCGGTGCACGTCGCCCAGGGGCTGGGCGCCACGTCCGCGTACACCTGGCTGAAGCTGCCGGTGGTCGCCGAGATGGAGCGGGTCATGGACGCCACCACCCTGCCCACCCTGCTGCTCGGCGGCGACCCCTCGGGCCACCCAGAAGAGACCTACGCCAGCTGGCGCGACGCCCTGGCACTGCCGGCCGTGCGTGGTCTGGTGATCGGCCGCACCCTGCTCTACCCACCGGGCGACGACGTGGCGACCGCCGTCGACACGGCGGTCGCCCTCGTCCACTGATCAACCATCGACCATGCCCGCCGAGGAGACGACGTGAGCACCGCCGCCGGCCCGACCCCCGTGCGCCAGCCGATTGGAGGCCCTCAGCCGTGAGCGAGCACCCACCTCCGGCACGGACCGAGACGGTACGGCTGACCGTCTCGCAGGCCGTCGTCCGCTTCCTCGCGCGGCAGTACTCCGAGCGGGATGGGCAGCGGCAGCGGCTGTTCGCCGGCTGTCTGGGCATCTTCGGGCACGGCAACGTGGCCGGCCTGGGTCAGGCGCTGCTGCAGGCCGAGATCGACGAGCCCGGCGCCCTGCCCTACGTGCTGGGCCGCAACGAGCAGGCCATGGTGCACACCGCCGCCGGATACGCCCGGGCGAAGGACCGGCTGCAGATCTGGGCGGTGTCCACCAGCGTCGGCCCCGGGGCGACCAACATGGTCACCGGCGCGGCGCTGGCCACGGTCAACCGGCTGCCGGTGCTGCTGCTGCCGGCCGACACCTTCGCCACCCGCTCGGCCGGCCCGCTGCTGCAGGAGCTCGAGCGGCCGGACAGCGGCGACGTCACCGTCAACGACGCCTTCCGCCCGGTGTCGCGGTACTTCGACCGGATATGGCGGCCCGAGCAGCTGCCCGGTGCGCTGCTGGGTGCGATGCGGGTGCTCACCGATCCGGCGGAGACCGGCGCGGTCACGCTGTGCTTTCCGCAGGACGTGCAGGCCGAGGCGTTCGACTGGCCGGAGGAGCTGTTCGCCGAGCGCACCTGGCACGTCGGCCGGCCGCTGCCCGAGCAGGCCGCGCTGGCCCGGGCGGT
>NZ_JABGDE010000022.1:0-20743 GCF_041028325.1 Modestobacter sp. I12A-02662
ACGACGCCACCGCCCGCGACGCCGTCGAGGCCTTCATCCGCGGAGACATCGAACGCTGACGAAGGACCACCACCGTCGCTGAGCCGCCCCCGCCTCCTCGCGTTCCACGTGGAACGTGAGGAAGCGGGGGCGAGCTGCGTCAGGCGGCGAGCAGCTCCGGCAGCACGGCGCGGTCCAGCTCGCTCCACGCGGTGAGCACGTCGTCGGTGATCACGGCGTCGATGCCGAGCTCGGCCACCCACTGCAGAGCCGGACGGCGGTTGACCGTCCACAGCGCGACCGCCATGCCCAGCGAGTGCGCCCGCTCCACGACCTGCGGGATGCGCCGGACGCCGACCAGCGGCAGGTGCACCTCGTCGTGCCCGCCCTCGGCGGCGCGCCGCACGACGTCCTCGACGGCGTCCGTCTTGTCGCCCAGCAGCGCGGTGCGCACCGGCAGGTCGGCGCAGGCCGCGCGGATCGCCGCGAGCAGGACCGGGTCGAAGGACGAGACGGTGATCGCGGCGCTGCCGGCCGCGGTGCGCAGCACCTCGGCGAGCGCGTGCGCGGTGCGCAGCGCGAGGTCGTAGCCGGCCACCGGCTTGGCCTCCACGACCACCCGGGTGCCGCTGAACCGCTGAGCGGCCGCGAGCACCTCGGCCAGCGTCGCGATCGACGCGCGCCCGGCGGCGTCGAGCAGGTCGATCGGGTCGTGCGAGCAGACCAGCGTGCCGTCGGGGGTGAGCCGCACGTCGATCTCGACGCCGTCCGCACCCTGGAGCAGGGCCTCGGTCACCGCCGCCGCCGAGTTCTCCGGCCGGCCCGGCGCCGGGGAGCCGCGGTGGGCGAGCACCCGGACCCGGTCGCCGTCCGCGCCCGGCGACAGCAGGGTGTCGTCCAGCTCGGTGGCCACCTGCCGGCCGAAGCCGTTGCCCTGGTCCATGGTCGACCTCGTCTGCGTCGCGGGGAGATCCGTCAAGAAGAGGATCGGGCGCGGGCAGGTGGTACCGGCAGGCACCGCAGGGGTGGTCGGGGACCGCACGGGGTGTCGTCCTGACCCACCTTGGTGGCCCCGCGGCCGGAGCCCCCACCTGGGTGGCGGATGTGCACACCCTGAGCGGCCGCATCCCAGCCCTGGGGGCCTGTGCAGCCGCCCTCGCCGGGTCCAGAGTGGTACCAGGCCGAGAGCCGGCCGCGGATCGAGGGGTGGCACACCAGATGACCAGCTCGTCCAGCTCCAGCGAGACGCGCTCCCGCACGCAGCAGATCGACGTCAACGCGATCCGTGAGTTCGGCGAGGTCCTGCTGACCTCCCCGGTGCGGCTGTGCTTCATCGTCGAGGCGAAGTACGAGAACGACGTGATGCCCGGCGCGGTCGTGGACGTGCTGCGCTCCTGTGGCCACCAGGTCGACGTGCTGCGGCCCAACGGCACCGTGACCGACCTGTGGGAGCTGCTGCCCACCGATGTGGCGCGGTACGACGCCTTCGTGCTGAAGACGGTCTCCTCCGGCCCCGGCCTGAGCCTGCTCGACGCCGCCGGAGCCGCCGGCGTGACCACGGTCAACGACTACCGCGCCATCCGCCTGGCCCGGGACAAGGCCGTCGCCGCCGTCCGTGCCCGGGCCGCCGGCATCCCCTTCCCGAAGACCTGGTTCGCGCACAGGTCCACCCTGCTCGAGCAGATCCCGGCGGACGCCTACCCCCTGGTCGTGAAGCCCAACAACGGCAGCGCGCTGCGGGACGTGTACCGGGTGGACAGCCCGACCGAGCTGGCCCGGCTCGACATCGACGACAGCGGCAGCCTGCTGGCCCAGCCCTACCTGCCCAACCCCGGCTACGACGTCAAGCTGTACAACACCGGCGACGAGGTGTTCGCCACGGTGAAGCGCTCGCCGCTGCACCCGGGCGCCGACGTCGTCGAGGAGCAGATCCCGGTCTCCCCGGAGCTGCGCAGCCTGGCCCGCGCCGTCGGCCGCGTCTTCGGCCTCGACATCTACGGGATCGACGTCGTCGAGACCGCCGAGGGCTGGGTCGTCCTGGACGTCAACGACTTCCCCAGCTTCGGCAACGTCCCGCAGGCCGCCTGGCGGCTGGCCCGCACCGTGCTGCGGGTGACCCGGCGCCAGGCCGCCGCCCGCGCCTCGGCCAAGGCCGCGTCGCCCACCGTCTACCGCCCGGTCGTCTCCACCGTCGCGAAGACCCGGGCATGAGGATCCACCTGCTCGCCGAGGCCGCGCCCAACCCGGTGCTCACCGCGGTCATGGCCGAGCTGGCCCGCCACCACGAGGTCGCCGTCCACGACGCCACGACCCTGCCCGAGGGCTACGGCGAGGGTGCCGGCCTGCAGCCGGCACCGGACGTCGTCCTGCTCAAGTCCCGCTCCCCGGAGGCCCGGCGGGTGGCGACGACGGCGGAGCACGCCGGCAGCCTGGTCGTGAACCCCCCGGCCGCGACCACCGGGGCGCTGGACCGCGCCGCGACGGCGGAGGCGCTGGACCGCGCGGGGGTCCCCGCCCCCCGGTCCTGGTCCGTCCCCGCCCTGCGCGACCTGGCCGGCCCCGACCCGGCCCGCCCCGACCTCATCTGGCCGCTGGTCGTCAAGAGCCGGACCAGCTCGCGCCGCGACCTCGTGCGCCTGGTGGCCGACCCGGCCGAGCTGGCCGACCTGCTGCCCGAGTGGGGCGACGAGCCGGTCGTCGCCCAGGAGTTCGCCGCCAACGACGGCTTCGACATCAAGCTGTGGGTGATCGGCGAGGACATGTCCGCAGCCCGGCGGCGCAGCGCGCTGGAGTCGGTCGACAAGAGCGCCGACGAGCGGCTGGACCCGGCCGACCTCCCGGCGGACTGGATCGCGGCGGCCCGCGGCGCCGGAGCCGCCCTGGACCTGCAGCTGTACGGCGTCGACCTGCTGATCACCGGCGGCCGGCCGGTGGTGGTCGACGTCAACCCCTTCCCCGGGTTCCGCGGCGCCCGCGAGCCCGCCCAGTCCCTGCTCCGCTTCCTGTCCACCCTGGAGACCACGAGGACGGTGACGGCATGAGCACGCCCACCGCACCCGCACGGCCGAACGTGGTCCTCGCGACCGAGGCCCTCGACCACCACCTCGCCGGGCAGCCCACCGACCGGACCCGCCCGCCGCTGCGGTACCTGCGCCGCAAGCCGGGACGGGGGCTCGTCGCCGTCTTCGGCCCCGACCGGCGGGGCCAGATCTTCACGGTCACCGTCGACGAGCAGTCCCTCCTGGGCGTGCCCGACGACGCCGCGGCGCCGGCCGCCCCGACCGTCCGGCAGTTCCCGGTCGACCCGAAGCTGCCGCACCTGGACACCGTCATGGCGCCCGCCGGGCACCCGGACCTGGCGGCCGCGCTCGAGTCCACCGCGCGGCGGTGCTCCGACGTGCCCCCGGACCTCCCGCTGCGCGACGTCACGGCCGAGCCCGTGCGCTACAAGCCCGGGGACCGGTGCGTGATCCGCTACCGGCTGGTCTTCGGCGACCCGGGCACGGACGGCGGCGCAGCCGGCTCCCGGACCTGCACCCTGGTGGCCAAGCTGTACCGGGAGCCGGAGGAGGCGCAGGCCGCCGACGACCTGCTGGCCCGGCTGCGCACCCAGGCCGGGGTCTCCTGGACCGCGGCGCCCCTCGGCGTGGTGCCGGGGCTGCCGCTGGCGCTGACCGAAGACCTCGGCAGCAGCCGCGACCCGGTGCCGGCGGTCTCCGGCCTCTCCGTCGTGCACCCCGGCTCCCCTGCCGCGCTCGACGTGGTGCGCGCGGCCGCCCGGGCCCTCGCGGACCTGCACACCAGCGGCCTGGACACCGCCGGCCTCGCCCGGCGCACCGGACCCGTCGAGGCAGGGAGGGCGGCCAAGCGCGCCCAGTTGCTGGTGCAGTACGTGCCCGGGCTGGCCCCGGAGGTCCACCGGGTCACCGGCGCGCTCTGCGCCGCCCTGGAGGAGCTGCCGACCGACACCCTCCGGCCCGCGCACGGCAGCTACAAGTCCAGCCAGCTGATGGTCCGGGACGGCGCGGTGTTCCTCGTCGACTTCGACCAGTTCTGCCTGGCCGACCCCGCTCTCGACGTCGGCTACTTCCTCGCCTACCTGCGGCCCGCCGGGCTCTGGTACCGCCGGGCCGGGCGGCGGGCGTGGTTCGACGCGGCCGCCGAGGCCTTCCTGACGGCGTACCTGTCCCGCCTCGCCGAGCGCGGCGAGTCGGCGGGGACCTGCGCCGGCATCGCCGGCCGGGCGCACGTGTTCGAGGCCGCGCTGCTGCTCAAGATCGCCGCGCGCCGGGTCAACCGGCTGCACAGCCCGCGGACCGGCGAGGTGGCCGCGGTGCTCGACGAGGTGTCCCGGTCGCTCGCCCTCGCCGGGCGTTCCGCGCAGCCCAGGCTCAGCCCGACAGGTTGAGCACGGTGAGCGTGCCGTCCCGGAGGTTGCTGACGTAGCCCCTGCTGCCGTCGGGCAGGACCGCCATGGACGTGGGGGAGGCCCCGGTGGGGATCGTCGCCGTGACCGTGAAGTTCTCCGCGTCGATGACCGAGATGCTGTTGTCCTCGTTGTTCGTGATGTAGGCGAACCGGCCGTCGGCCGACCACTCGGCGTGCTGCGGGAACGCACCCACCGGGATCGTCTCGATCAGCGTGTCGGTGTCCGTGTCGATCACCGACGCCGAGTCGGCGTCGTAGGTCGCCACGATGAACAACGGCCGGGTCGGGTGCACCGCGATGCTGTGCGGGCTCGTCGGCGTCGGGATCGTCGTGCGCACCGTGTTGGTCGCGGTGTCGATGACCGAGACCAGGTTCGAGTCGTGGTTGGCGGTGTACGCCTCCGACCCGTCCTGCGAGAAGGCGACCGAGTGCGGGTTGGGCGCCACCTCGATGTTCGTGGCCAGCGTGTCCGTGGCGGTGTCGATCACCGACACGTTGTCGGTGTCGTGGTTGGGCACGTAGATGGACTGCCCGTCGGGGGACACCGCCGCGAGGAACGGGCGGGTGTCCACCGGGATGGTCTCGACGACCTCGTTCGTCGTCGTGTCCAGCACGCTGACCGCCGCGATGGTCCGCGCGTCGTCCCACACGCTCACGTACGCCCGGCGCCCGTCCGGGCTGAAGGCGATGAACTGGGGCGGGCCGGCGTCGATCGGGATGGTGGCGGTCACCTGGTCCACGGCCGTGTCGACGACGGTGACCACGCCGGCGTCCCGGTTGGCGACGTAGAGCTGCCTGCCGCTCGGTGCGGCGACGACGAAGCCCGGCGTCTCCCCGACGTCGATCGTCGCCCCGATCGACGGGATCGGGACCGCCGGCGCCGTCGTGGCCGGGGCCTCCACGGAGGGCGCCGGCGCGGACGTCTGCGCCTGGCCGCCTCCCGTCTGCTGGGCGTCCGGCCGCAGGGCGGCGTAGCCGACCACGCTGCCGATGACCAGCAGCAGCACCAACCCCACGACGAGCTGCACCGGCCGGCGCTTCAGCGCGGCGGCCCTGCCCGGCGTCCCTCTCGGTGGGGGCGGTGCGGCCTCCCCGGCGCCCTCCCCGGCGGGCCCACCGGCGGACTCGGCCGCGCGCGGCCCGGGCACGTGGCCCGGCGGTTCCCCGCCCGGACCGGCCGACCCGGCGACGGACCCCGCCTCGGCCGGGGCGGCGACCGGACCCGACCCGGTCGGTCCGGCAGTGGCACGCGATCCGGCCGGCCGGACGGCCGAGCCCGACCCGGCCGGGGCGACGAGCGACCCCGACCCGCGCGACACGCTCCCCGGCGGCGGGTGCCAGGCCTCCGTGTGCACCGACTGCGCCGGCCGGTAGGCGTCCCCGATCACCGACCCCTCCGTCGTCCGGGCGGCGTCCGCGCCGGTGAGCAGCATGGCCGGGGCCCGCTTCCGGCGGGCCTCCGCGAGCACGGCGGCGCCGAGGGCCACCACGTGCTTGGGGTGGGTGCCCACGATCGTGGGCCGGCCGAAGGCCTCGGACACCATGGAGGCGACCAGCGGGATCCGGGAGGAGCCGCCCACCAGCAGCACCGCCGACAGCTGCTCGGGCTGCACCTGGGCCGCGCGCAGCACCCGCTGGAGGGTGCCGATCGTCGACTCGATCGGTGCCCGGATCATGCCCTCCAGCTCGGCCCGGCTCAGGGTGACCTCGAAGTGCCGGTGCGGCAGGAAGACCGGGATCGTCGCCTCGAGGTCGACCGACAGCGCCTCCTTGGCCAGGGTGCAGTCCTGCCGCAGCCGGGCCAGCGCCATCACGGTCTTCGGGTCGCTCATGTCCAGCTCGGTCAGCGCCCCGCCGGCGACGTAGTTGACGTGGCCGAGCACGGCCTCGTCGAAGTCCGTCCCGCCGAGCCGCTCGATGCCCTCGGGGGTGCCGACGATCTCGAACCCGTGCGCCGTGCGGCGGAGGACCGTCGCGTCGAAGGTGCCGCCCCCGAGGTCGTAGACGGCGATGGTCTCGCCCTCGTCGAGCGGGCGGGTGGTGGCGTAGTGCGTGGCCGCCGCCTCGGGCTCGGTCGTGTACAGCGGCTCGGTCAGCCCCGCGGCCCGGGCCACGTCCTCGAACAGCTCCCGGCGGATCGGCCCCCAGTTGGCCGGGTGGGTGAGCGCGACGACGTCCGGGGCGGCGCCCTGGCGGTCGGTCACCCGGCCGAGCACGTCCTGCAGCAGCACGCCGAGCAGGTCGGCGACCGCGTACGGCGCGCCGCCGAGCATCACCGGGGTGGGGTTGCCCAGGTGCCGCTTGACGTCCCGCGCCACCCGGTCGGGGGTGCTCACCGCCCGGCGGGCGGCGGCCTCGCCGGTCACCAGCCGCCCGTCGTCCCGGACGTAGACGGCGGCCGGCGCGACCATGGAGCCGTCCCCGAGCGCGAACATCTCGAGCCCGCCGTCGCCGGCCACCGCGGCGGCGACGAACGCCGTCCCGAGGTCGATCGCGAGGCTGTAGCCCGCCACCGCACCCGGCCCGGACGCGGACTCGCCGAGGATCGTCGCTCCCCGGCTGTCGTCGGCCGGCGGGCGGGGGGAGGGGTGCCCGGACGCCGGCATGCCGAGGGCCTGCTCGAGCTCGTGCACCAGCTCCTCGCACGACTCGTACCGGTCGCCGGGGTCCTTGGCCATGGCCCGGGCGACCACCGCGTTCACCGCGGCTGGGATCCCCGGCTGCGCCGCCGTGACCGGCGGCGGTGGCTCGACCAGGTGCGCCCACAGCAGCGCGGCGTCGTCGTCCCGGCGGAAGGGCAGCTGGCCGGTCAGGCACTCGTAGAGCACGCAGCCCAGCGCGTAGATGTCGGTGCCCGGGCCGACCGGCCGGCCCTGGATCTGCTCGGGGGAGACGTAGTCCACGGTGCCCAGGAAGTGCCCGGTGCCGGTCAGCCCGCTGGAGAGCCCGGCGGTGCGCTTGGTGAGCCCGAAGTCGGTGAGGTAGACGTGGTCGCCGAGGGTGGACCGGGTGCGCTGGGTGTGCTGCGCCCGTTGCCGGGGGGCGGTGACGAGGATGTTGCCCGGCTTGACGTCCCGGTGCACCAGCCCGGCCCGGTGCGCCGTGTCCAGCGCGTCCCCGACCTGCCGCATCAGCGCCAGCGTGCGGCCCACCGTCAGGTGCCCGCCCTCGTCGAACAGCACGCCCTTCAGGTCGCTGCCGACGACGTAGCGCATCGCGATGAACAGCTGCCCGTCGGCCTCGCCGGCCTCGAAGATCGGCACGATGTTCGGGTGGTCCAGCGACGCCGCCAGCCGGGACTCCCGGATGAAGCGCTGCCGGAACTGCTCGTTGTCCGCCAGCTGCGGGGTGAGCAGCTTCAGGGCGACCTTCCGCCCCAGCCGCATGTCCTCGGCGCGGTAGACCACCGCCATGCCGCCGCGCCCGATGAGGGACTCGATGCGGTAGCCGGCGATCTCGGTACCTGGCTGCTGCTCGGTCATGTCGCCCCGTGGCCTCCCGTCATCCGGTGACCTGGAAGGAGTCCCGGACCCGTTCGAACGTGGATCTGTGGTCCTCGAACACGTCCGGCGGAGCGAAGAACGCGAGGAGCACCGCTCCACCGGCGCCGGGCGGCTGGACGACGTCGATCAGGACCCGCAGCCGGGACTGCGCGTTCTGCGGATCCGAGGTGACCGCCTCCAGCTCGTCGGCCGGGGAGCCCGACACCGACACGTCCCGGTGCACCGAGTCGAACTCCGTGGCCGCGGGCAGCAGCAGCCGGATCGACTCCTGCAGCTGCTCGGTGCCGGACGTGTCGTAGGTGGCCGACGAGGCGTACACGTACAGCCAGACGTCCTCGGTGGAGCCGGACCGCAGCGCCTCGCCCGCGCGCGCCCACGCGGTCGGATCGCCCCTGCTGAAGAAGAGGTCCCCGGCCGCGGTCGGGTCCGGGCCCAGGACGATGTCGCTGGCCGGGGACACCAGCGTCCCCCAGCCGGTGGGGTGGTCCAACCGGAACGGCACGACGGTCTGCGAGCTTGTGTAGGTGCGGTACTCCTCCTGGAACAGCGAGGAGCGCAGCAGCGCCACCGCCGCGACGGAGATCACGAGGACGGCGGCCGCCACGATCGCGATCAGCCGCCCGTGGCGGCGCCACACCGGGACCGACGCCGGGGGCGCCGGTCCGCCGTCGTCCCAGTCGGGCCCGACGTCCTCGTCGTCGTACCCGGGCGGGTCGTCGAGGTCGGGGTCCGGGTGCCCGCCGAGGTCGGTCCCGGGGTCCGCCGGCGGGGGGATCGGGCGGCGGGACTCCGTCGGCGGCGGGAACCGCAGGCCCGTGCCGGACGGGAACGACGGGTGCTGGCTGCCCCCGACCACGTCCCCCGTGACCGTTCCGGGTTCGTCCGGCACGGCGTCGCCGGGCCGCGGGGCGATCGAGCCGTCCGGGCTCCACGGGCTCACCCGGGAGCTCACCGGGGCCGGCAGGTCCAGGGCCAGCTCGAGCGCCCGGAGGAACTCCTGGCAGGACGCGAACCGGTCGGCGGGGTCCTTGGCCATCGCCCGGGCCACGACCGCGTTGACCGCCGGGGGCAGCTCCGGCCGCACCCCGGTGACCGGCGGCGGCATCTCGACCAGGTGCGCCCACAGCAGCGCGGCGTCGTCGTCCCGGCGGAAGGGCAGTTGCCCGGTCAGGCACTCGTAGAGCACGCAGCCCAGCGCGTAGATGTCGGTGCCCGGCCCCACCGGCCGGCCCTGGATCTGCTCCGGGGAGACGAAGTCCACGGTGCCCAGGAAGTGCCCGGTGCCGGTCAGCCCGCCCGACAGCTCGGTCGTGCGCTTGGTGAGGCCGAAGTCGGTGAGGTAGACGTGGTCGTCGCGGGCCCGTCGCGGCCGGTCCGAGCCGGCCGCCACCAGGATGTTGCCCGGCTTGACGTCCCGGTGCACCAGCCCGGCCCGGTGGGCGGAGTCCAGCGCGTCGGCGATCTGGCTGAACAGCCGCAGGGTCCGCCCCTCCGGCAGCCGGCCGCCCTCCTCGGCCAGCACGCCCTTCAGGTCGCTGCCGACGACGTAGCGCATCGCGATGAACAGCTGCTCGCCGGCCTCCCCCGCCTCGAAGATCGGCACGATGTTCGGGTGGTCCAACGACGCCGCCAGCCGGGACTCCCGGATGAAGCGCTGCCGGAACTGCTCGTTGTCCGCCAGCTGCGGGGAGAGCAGCTTCAGGGCGACCTTGCGCCCCAGCCGCATGTCCTCGGCGCGGTAGACCACCGCCATGCCGCCGCGACCGATCAGCGACTCGATCCGGTAGCCGGCGATCACGGTGCCCGGTTGCTGGGTGGTCATGGCCGCGGACCCCCGCTCACTGCCCGGCTCCCCGCCACCGGTTCACCGGGCGGGTGCGCCGCACCGGCCGCAGTACAGGTGGTCGGGAGCGAGCCGGGTGCCGCACGAGGTGCAGAAGACGGGCCGCTCCAGAGGTCCCTGGTCGTCGCGACGGGACGACGGCGGGGCGGCGACCGCGCGGGACGCACGGCGGTCCTCGTCCCCGACCGCGGCGACCGCGGGCCCCTGCCCGGCGACGGACGGCGACCGGGCGGACCCGGACAGGGCCGGGGCACCGGGACCCCGGGGGTCGGGACCGCCCCGGCCGGGCGCGTTGCCGGAGACGACGGAGCGGGAGCCGGACCGCGAGCCGGTGGCCAGGCCGGGGACCAGCTGGCGGTCGCGCTGCCCGGTGGGGGCCCGGGACGGCGCGGCGTGCTGGCTCCTCCCGGACGGCGGCGTCCCCGGCGACGCGGGGCTCCCCGGCGACGCGGGGCTCCCCGGCGACGCGGTGCTCCCCGGCGACGCGGGGCTCCCACCCGGGGGCGGGCCCCGCCGGCGGCGCAGCAGGAACGCGGCGAGACCGGCGAGCAGCAGCGCCGCGGCGAGGAGGGGCAGCCACAGGGCCCAGGAGATCCCGCCGTCCGTGCCGTCGGGAGCCGCGGAGGCCACCCCACCGGCGTCGGCCGGCCCCGGGGTCCCCGCGGCGACGTTCTGCTCGGCCACGGCGAGGTTGGCGGCGGCCATCGCGTGCCCGGGGAACAGCTCGAGGGTCGCCCGCAGGTTGGGGATGGAGGCGGCGAACCCCCCGTTCTTGAACGCGTGCATCGCCGCCTCGAAGCTGGTGTCCACCGGCCCCTGGCGGGGGGTGATCCCCTCCGCGGCCAGCACGTCGCGGACCGCGCTCACCTCGACCAGCCGGCCCGGCGCGGCCGGCGGGGGTCCGGAGTCCGCCTCGGGCACGAGGAACCCGACGACCTGGCCCTGCTCATCGACCACTGGGCCGCCGAGCATCCCGGCCGGCAGGCCGGCCGCCAGGTCGATGTTGGCCTGCGTCTCCTTCTCGTCCAGCTCCTCGGTCTTCAGCACGGTGCCGCCGGGCTCGGCCAGGTGGGCGTTGACCGCCCGCGGGGGGTCGGTGCCGTTCGGGATGCCGGTGAAGCCGAGGGAGGCCAGCGCGCTGGCCCCCGCGGTGGACTCGTCGAGGGGCACCGTCGGCATGCCGCTGGCTCCCCTGACCCGGAGCACGGCCACCTCCGGCGTGCTCTTCGGCAGCAGCTCCGCGGGCATCGCCCCGTACTCGTCCTGGGAGGTGACGTGCGGGTAGACGACGTAGGTCGGCTCCACCGTGACGACGCACCCCCCGGCGTCGTTGGTGCGGTGCGGCGGGTAGCAGGCCTCCAGCCGCTGCTGGAGCCGGTTCCCGGCGTCACCGATCGCCTGCCGGCTGAACAGGTCGTCGGCCAGCGACGCCGCCTCGCCGTACTGCTTGGCGAACGCCTCGTTGACCCCGTAGACCCGCGCCCGCTCGAGGTCGGTCTGGGTGATCCGGCCGGTGGTGACGATGGTCCCGGTCGACTCGACGACGAAGCCGCTGGCGGTGGCGAGCACCGGGGTCGAGGTGCTCTGGATGATCCGGATGTGGATGCCCTCGGGGTCGGTCTGCAGGTGCTCCACCAGGGCGACCTCGACCGTGGCGCGGGCCTCCACGAACACGACAGCGGGCGCGCTCCGCTCGGTGGGCGTGGGGTGATCGTGGGCGGCGGCCGGCAGCGTCCCGGACACCAGGAAGGCAGCAGCCGCAGCGACGACCCACGGGGTCCGGCGCCGATGACGGGTCATGGGCACTCCGTATGGGCCGCGGCGCACTGACGAGCCTCGAGCACGTGACTCGCGTCACACATGCAAGCGCCCCCGCCCGGGAGTGTCAACCGCTTTGTGCCGCCCCCTCCTGCGGGTTCACGGCGTGTGGACGCGGCGTGTCTCGTCCAGGAGGGCGAGCGCGGAGCGCAGCCGCTCGGGCTTGAGCTGGCACCAGCTCCGGACGGCAAGACGCGTGAGCGCCAGCGTCCGGTGCGCGTGCGCCCGGCCGAGCAGGAGGCCCGGGTCGGCGGTGTCGCTGAGGCGCACGTACTCGCTGAGGAAGGCCGAGGTGAGGTCCGCGCCGCCGTCGGTGGTCACGCCCGCGGCGTCCTGGGCCTTGCGGACCGCCACGGCCAGGGACGCGCTGAACTGGCCGAGGTCCAGGGCGGGCTCGGCCAGGCACACCGCGTCGAAGTCGACCAGGCTGGTGGTCGGCCCGTCGAACAGGACCCGCGAGGGCTGGAGGTCGCCGTGGGCGACACCGAGCCGCTGCTCCTCGAGGGCCAGGTCGCGGACCGACGCCAGGTGGCGGTGCAGCGACGCCCCGACCGCCGGGGCCAGCGTGGCGAGGCCGTCGACGGCTGCCCGCACCCGCTCGAGCTCGTCCCCGGCGGTGCGGGCCGGGCCGACCGGGATCGACGACCGGTGCAGGGCGGCCGCGATCCGGGCGCACGCGGCGACGGCGTCCTCCGGGGTGGCCCCGGCGGCCGCCGGCGGGACGTCCGTCCCCTCCCTGGCCCGGACCAGCGCGGGCAGCAGCGGGGACCCGGGCACCGCGTCGAGGAGCGCCAGGCGCAGGTCGGGGAGGTAGGCCTGGAACCGGGGGACCAGGAACGGCAGGGAGGTGCCCGACCCGTCGTGCAGGAGCTCCCGCAGCGCGTTCACGGCCGGACCGATCAGCTCCCCCCGGCCGTCGGCGTACACCCGGCCGTACATGACCTGCTTCAGGCTGCGGCGGCTGGGCTGGAGGCGCCAGGCCAGCTCGTACCGCAGCACGGACCCGCCCCGGCCGTACGTGACGACCGTCGCGGAGCACCCCTCGAGGAGCAGCCCGGGCACGGCGCTGGTGACCACCGGCCCGAGCACCTCCACGAGCCGCGAGGGGTCGGTGGCCGGCACCAGGCCCGGGAGCGCCGGGTCGAGCGGCAGGGCGTGCAGGACGAGTCGCAGCTCGCGCACCAGGAGCGACGGCCAGGCGAAGGCGTCCAGGTCGGCGCGCCCCTCCAGCTGGGCGGCCAGCGGGTCGATCGAGGCCAGCCACGCCTCGGCGTCCTCCACCGTGCCGAACAGCCGCCCGGCCACGACGTGCTGGCCGGTCTCGAACCCGCCCCGGCGGCGCAGCTCCAGGCGGTACTGGAGGGTGGCCCCCTCCCCGGGTGACACGCACGCCTTGCCCGGCGAGCAGGCCAGCAGCTCCCAGTCGTCGGCGAGCATGCGCTGCAGGCGCGGGGCCATCGCGGCCCCGGTCAGCGCCTCGGCCAGGCCCGGGACCGCCTGGCCCAGGGCCGGCGAGCGGAGCGGGTCCAGGTCGACCTCGCCGGGCGACGGGACACGGGGAGCGGGGACCGGGGGCCGCTCGAGCCAGCCGGTGAGCGCGCGGAACTGCTCCTGGGTCGCCGGGAGGGGCATCGCCTGGGTGAGGGCGGTGCCGAAGGCCTCCACCGCCATGGGCGCCGGGCTGCCCAGCCCCGACTCCGCCGCGAGCTCGCCGAGCGTCTTCTCCGGCTCGGCCGCCGGCGCCTCCCCGCCGATCGCCTCGCCGAACTGCGCGGCGTACAGCTCGGCGTAGAGCCCGCCGTTCGCGAGCAGGTCGGCCGGGCTGCCCTCCTCGAGGACCCGGCCGGCGGAGATCACCAGGACGCGGTCCACGTGGCGGATCAGGTTGAGGTCGTGCGACACGATCACCGTGGACCGGTCGCGCGCCAGGGTCTGCAGGGACTCCGCGACCGTCCCGGACGACTCGGCGTCCAGTCCGGTGGTGGGCTCGTCCAGGATCAGGATGGGGGTGTCCCGGATGAAGGCGCGGGCGATGGCCAGCCGCTGCCGCTGGCCACCGGACAGCGTGGCGGCCCGCTCGCCGAGGACCGTCTCGTACCCGTCCTCCATGTCCATGATGAAGTCGTGGGCGCTCGCCAGCTTGGCGGCGCTGACGACCTCCTCCTGGGTCGCCCCCTCGCGGCCGTAGGCGATGTTCTCGGCGACGGTGCCGCGGAGCAGGATCGTCTCCTGCAGCACCATGCTCATCTGCGCCCGCAGCGAGTCGTAGGTGAACTCGCGGATGTCGTGGCCGTCGACGAGGACGGCGCCCGCGTGCGGGTCGTACAGCCGGGGCAGCAGCTGGGCGATCGTGCTCTTGCCCGCTCCGCTGCGCCCCACGAGCGCGACCGACTCACCTGCCGCGATCCGGAAGTTCACCGACTGCAGGGCGAGCCGGCCACCCGCCCCGTCCGCCGTGTCGCCGGCCAGCTGGTAGGCGAAGCTGACGTCCCGGAACTCGATCTCACCGGTGAGCGGGGGCGCCGGCCGGGCGTCCGGCCGGTCCACCACGGTGGGCTGGCGTTCGAGCAGCTCCCCCACCCGGTCGACGCTGGCGTAGACGGCCGCCACCCGGTTCCACTGCTTGATGATCCGCTTGATCGGCTTGAACATGCCCTGGACGAGCAGGATGAACGCGATCAGCGCCCCGGCGGTGAGCACGTCGTCGTCCACGAACGCGGCGCCCACCAGGATCACCACCGCGATGGCGACGGACTCGAGGAAGGCGACGGTGAAGCTGAACACCGCCTCGATCCGGGACGTGCGCAGGACGGCGTCCCGCGCCGAGCGGCTGTGCTGCGCGAACTTCTGCTCCTGGAGCTCCCCCCGGCCGTAGACCTGGACCAGGCTGATCGCCGACAGCATCTCCTGCGCCGTGGACGCCAGCTCGCCCTCGCTCGCGCGCTCCTGCTTGGAGGCGGACTTGATCCGGCGGGCGAAGGAGTTCGAGATCAGCGTCATCAGCGGCACGATCGCGAGCGCGAGCAGCGCGATCTGCCAGGACTGCGTGAACAGGTAGCTCAGGGTCGCGCCGAGGACCAGCACGCTGCCCACGAGGTCGCTGACGGAGTCCTCGACGAAGTCCTCCATGGCCTTGACGTCCCCGGTGATCCGGGTGAGGACGTCACCGGTGCTGCGCCGGAGGTGGAAGGCCAGCGGGAGCCGCTGCAGGTGGGCGAACAGCGCACCGCGCAGGTTGAAGCCGAGCGTCCGCCCGGCGGTGGCCAGCTTGATCTCCGCCAGGGAGGCCGAGGAGCTGTTCACCGCCGTGGCCACGACGATGCCCGCCGCGATCACGTAGACGGCGATCTCGGCCGACACCGTGAGCACGCCGTACCTGGGCTCGACGTCGTCCTTGAGGAAGTTGGTCAGCTGGCTGATCAGGTGGGGGACGGCGACGGCGGTGGCCGCCTCGATCCCCAGGAACGCGAAGGCCCAGACGAAGGCGCGGCGCTGCCCCCTGGTGAAGCGCGCGAACAGCCGCATCGTCTTCCGGAAGTCCCCGCCGCTCTTCGTCGACGGGCCGCTCCTGCCCACGCGCGTCCCTCCCGTCGGCGCCGCTGGCGCGGGCGCCAGGCTAGCCGCTCGACCGCCTCCGGTGGACCCCCGCGTCGCCGCCTCCGCGGCGGCCCTCACCCCGGCCGCCCGGCGACCTCCTCGACCGCGTCGGCCAGCTCGGCCGCGGTCCGGAAGCGGTGCGCGGGATCCGGCTGGACCGCCGTGGTGACGACGGCCCGCTCGCCCTCGGTCAGGTCGTCGCCCGGCACCGGCTGGCTCCGCAGGTAGATCCGCACCGCCGTGAAGGGGTCCGCGGACACCAGCGCCGGGAACAGCCCGTGCCCGGTCATGACCAGGTGCAGGGTCACCCCGAGCGCCCAGACGTCGCTGGCCCGGCCCGCCGGGCGCCCGCGCATCAGCTCCGGCGCGACGAACTCCAGCCGGCCGGCCCGCGACCCGGTCCCGAGGCCGCTGACAGTGTGCCCCTGCGTGAGCAGGTGCCCCAGGCTCGGCTCGGCGAGGACGGCGCCGGCCTTGTCGAGCAGGACGTTGGTGGGTGCGATGCCCCGGTGCACCAGGCCGGCCTCGTGCATCGCGTGCGCGCCGCGGGCCGCGCGGGCGACGGCCAGCAGGCGCTCGCGGCGGCTCAGGTCCCGGGCCGGCGCGGCCAGCGACCCGGACGGCTCGTGGCGCATGGCGTAGAACACCACCGCGCCGTCCATCCCGACGTCGTACATCGGGACCAGCTCCGGTGCGCGCAGCGCCGCGAAGAGGCTCAGCTCGTCGGCCAGCGCGTCGAACCCGTCGGTCCCGGTCACCGACAGCACCTTCACCGAGACCGTGTCCGGGGCGATCCCGAGGCGCCGCGGCGTCCGGGCCAGGTGGACGGAGCTGTGCTCGCCCCGGCCGAGCTCCCGGAGGAAGACGTAGTCCGCGATCCTGTCCATCGCGCCGTCACCGCGGACCGCGGGAGACGGCCGTCTCGCGCCAGGTGTCGAACAGCAGCTGGCGCTTGCCCAGGCGCACCCGGTCGCCGTGGACCAGGCGCACCGGGATCTGCGCGGTGACCGGCAGCCAGGGGCCCGCCGCCCCGGACCGGCTGAGGAAGGTGCCGTTGGCCGAGCCGTTGTCGCTGAGCAGCACCGTCCACCCGTCGACGGTGAGCCGGGCGTGGACCCGCGACGTGCTGCGCGCCGCGTCCCGCAGCGGCAGGGCGCGCGCCCGCCCGGCGAGCACGTCGGGTGCCTGCGCCGCCTCGCGCCCGATGAGGAGGTCCCCGGTCACCGGGTAGATGGTCCCGCCGTCGGTGACCAGGATGCCCAGCGGCGGTCGTGGCAGCCGCACCCGCCGACCGGCGGGGGGCAGCGGTGTGCCGCAGGTCGGGCAGGCCGGCAGCTCCGGGTCGGTGAAGTGCCCCTGAGGGCAGTGCACGCCCTCGACGAGGACCTCGGGGCCGGTGGTCGCGGTGTCCACGCCGCCCTCGCCGCGGGCCCCGGCGATCGGCAGCGGCGGGCGGCGCGCTGCCCGGGCGGGCTGCCCGGCCGCGGTGGCGCACTCACCGAGCAGGACCGTCCGGAACTGCACCGCGGGCCGTAGCGCCGTCGCCGACGACGGGATGCCGGGACCGGCCGCCGCCGATCCGCCGGGCAGCTGCGGCACCGGTCCCGGGGAAGTGGGCAGCAGGGTGACCCCGGCCCCCGGCACGGTGCCGCTCTCCAGGTCCAGGCGCAGGACGTCGGAGACGGCGGGCAGCTCCGCGTCCCCCTCCGCCGCCACGGTCAACTCGTGCCAGTCGCCGTCCGGGAGGACGTGCTCGCCGAGCCGCGCGCCGTCGCCGGCCGGCCGGTCCGGCGCGCGGCCGTCGACGAGGAGCCGCACCGGGCGGTGGACCAGGGCCCGCAGCGAGGTGCCGCTGCGGACGAGCAGCGCGAAACCGGGCACGTCGGCCGCCCGCAGGTCCAGCAGCGCGCGCAGCGCGTCGACCCGGGCGGAGCCGGTCGGGTCGGGACGGTGGCACAGCCGGACCAGCTCGCGCACCCGCTCGGCCGAGGACGGCGGGAGCACGGGCACCACCAGCAGGACGTCGCCGCGCCGGTCGACCACGCCCGTCCCCGGGTGCACCTGCACCCGCGGCCAGTCCCGCAGGGCGGGGGACGGCCTCTCGGCCAGGGGAACGGACATGGTCACCTGCCAGTCACCGGCCGGGTGCCGCCAGGGCCCGGTCGAGCTTGACGGCCGCGCGGATCAGGCCGAGGTGGGTGAACGCCTGGGGGAAGTTGCCCAGGGCCTCGCCGGAGGCGCCGATCTCCTCCGAGTACAGCCCGAGGTGGTTGGCGTAGGTCAGCATCTTCTCGAAGGTGTGCCGGGCCTGCTGGACCCGGCCGGCCCGGGTCAGCGCCTCGACGTACCAGAACGAGCACAGGTTGAAGGTGCCCTCGGGCTCGTCGAAGCCGTCGCTGCCGTCGGCGTGGTACCTGTGCACCAGGCTGTCGGTGACCAGCTCCGCCTCGATGCGGGACAGGGTGGACAGGAACCGGGGGTCCTCGGCGCCGGCGAACCCGACCAGCGGGATCATCAGCGCGCCGGCGTCCAGCGTCGTGGAGTGCGGGTACTGCACGTAGGCGCCGACGTCGGGGTTCCAGTCCTGCTCCTGGACCTGCAGGTAGGCCTGGTCGGCCACCTGGCGCCAGGCGGCCAGCGGTGCCGGGAGCCCGCGCCGGCGGGCGAGCCGGCCGGCCCGCTCGAAGGCCACCCACGTCATCAGCGTGGAGTAGGTGAAGCGCTGGCTCGGCCCGCGGACCTCCCACACCCCGCAGTCGGGCTCCTCCCAGTGCGCTTCCAGCCAGTCGAGCTGGCGGCACAGCGCGGTCCACAGCTCGTAGGAGACCGGCCGGCCGTTCCGGTCGTAGAGGTGCACCGAGTCCATGACCTCGCCGAGGATGTCGAGCTGGAGCTGGTGCGCGGCGCCGTTCCCGATCCGCACCGGACCCGAGTCCCGGTACCCGCGCAGGTGGTCCAGCGTGGACTCGGTGCCCACGACGTCCCCGTCGATGCCGTAGAGGATGTGCAGGCCCTTGTCGGCATCGGCGTCGAGGCACCGGGCCTCCAGCCAGGTCATGAAGGCGCCGGCCTCCTCGGTGAAGCCGAGGCGCATCAGCGCGTACACGGTGAACGCGGCGTCGCGGACCCAGGTGAAGCGGTAGTCCCAGTTGCGGGTGCCGCCGATCGCCTCCGGCAGCGAGGTGGTGGGGGCGGCGACCAGCGCCCCGGTGGGCTGGTAGACCAGCAGCTTCAGGGTGAGCGCCGACCTCTCCACCATCTCCCGGTACCGGCCCCGGTAGCGGGAGCGGCGGATCCACCGCTGCCAGTAGTCCAGCGTGCCGGCGAGCAGGTCCTCGACCTCGGCCATCTCCAGCGGGTGCGGCGAGCCCCAGCGGGACAGCGCGAGCGCCAGGCTCTCGCCGGCCTCGAGCACCGCCGAGCCGACGGCGGCGGACCCGTCGGCGGTGAGCGGCACGGTGGACCGCAGCACGAGCTGGGCCTGCGGGGAGAAGAAGAAGGCGCCGGCGCCCTCGACGACCTCCACCTCGGTGCGCGCCCGGCCGTAGTCGAAGGCGGGCGCGCACCGGATCTCGACGTCCACCCGCCCGCGGACGGCCCGGACCAGGCGCACCAGCTGGTTGGCGCCGCGCCGGCTGGACCCGGCCTGGTGCGGCACCATGAAGTCCACGACCTCGCCGACGAACTGCTCGCCCAGGAACCGGGTCACCAGCACGTTCGAGTCGGGCAGGTACATCTGCTTCACCCGGGTGGCCCCGGTGCACCGCACCGTGAACCGGCCGCCCTTCTCGTCGTCGAGGATCGAGGCGAACACCGACGGGGAGTCGAACCGGGGGAGGCAGAGCCAGTCGATGTCGCCCTCGGTGGAGACCAGGGCGGCCGTGTGGAGATCACCGATGATGCCGTGGTCCTCGATGACAGCAGCCATCCGCCACCTCGCGTCGACCCGTGGGGGACGGCCAGACTAGTGGTGCCGAGGGGCGGCGGACACGGTTCGGAACGCCCCTGCGGCGTCGTAGGCTCCACGCCATGCGGGGTGGGCGATGACCGGCCCGGGGGACGGCGCCGGCCGGCGGCAGTGGGCCGGCGCCGAGGGTGCCGCCCTGGTGTACCGGGACGACGCCGGCGCCCAGCGGTTCGTGCCCCTGGACGGGGAGACCTCGCTGACCCTCGGCCGCGGCTCCGGGTGCGACGTCCGGCTGCCCTGGGACGAGCGGGTGTCGCGCGTGCACGCCGGGCTGGAGCTCGTCGGCTCGGACTGGACGCTGGTCGACGACGGGCTGTCCCGGAACGGCACCTTCCTCAACGGTGAGCGGCTCACCGGCCGGCGCAGGCTGCGCGACGGTGACACGTTCGTGCTCGGCTCGACGTCGTTCCGCTTCCGGGACACCACCCGGCCGACCACCCAGCTGACCAAGGTGGGGGAGCAGCTGGTCACCGCGGCCTCGCTGTCCCCGACCCAGCGGCAGATCGCCATCGCGCTGTGCCGGCCGTACAAGCACGACGACCCGTACGCCACCCCCGCGTCCAACCAGCAGATCGCCGACGAGCTGTTCCTGAGCGTGGACGCGGTGAAGACCCACCTGCGGGCCATGTTCCAGAAGTTCCAGATCGAGGACCTGCCGCAGAACCAGAAGCGGGTCAAGCTGGTCGAGCGCGTCCTCGGCCTCGGCCTGGTCAGCCGTCGGGACCTGTAGGCCCCTGCCCGCCGGTGGCGTCCTTTCCCGGCGGCCGTTCCGCAGGTGTGCATCGTCGACGCCCAGGTGGTGGTCCTCTCCCACCTGGGGTGGGTTCTGGGCGGCCTGGCGGGCGGCGAGAGTTCTGGCAACGCACAGGGCGGGTCACCGGATCCGCAGCCGCCAGAAGGGACACCACCATGAACCGCTCGTCGCTCACCTCCCGCCGCGTCATCGTCGGAGCCGCCCTGGCCCTCACCCTCGGCACCGGTGTCGGGCTGGGCGCCATCTCCCTCTTCTCCACCGAGACCGCGACCACCCCGCAGTCCTACCGCGTCGACACCAGCGGGCTCCCGTCGAACCGGGCCGCGGACGGCCCGGGCTCATCCACCACGGCACCGGCGGACGCCCCCGCCGACGCGCCGGCCGACGCGCCCGCCCCGGCCGACGCGCCCGCTCCGGCCCCGGTCGACACCGCCGACGGAGTGAGCATGGACGAGGCCGCGGCGATCGCCGTCCAGTTCGCCCCCGGCGAGGTCTTCGAGATCGACCAGGACCGGGACTTCCTGTCGGGCCTGCAGTACGAGGTCACCATCCGGCACGGCGACGGGACCTCGACCGAGGTCGAGGTGGACGCCGACACCGGCCAGATCGTCAGCACCGACTTCGACAGCGACCTGGACTGAGACCAGGCCAGCGAACAGCCGACAACAACTGTGAGGAGCACTGCCATGGGTCCGGTCCGTGTGGCGATCGTCGGGGTGGGGAACTGCGCTTCCTCCCTCGTGCAAGGGGTGCACTACTACCGGGACGCGGACGAGTCCGCCCCGGTCCCCGGCCTGATGCACGTCCGGTTCGGCGACTACCACGTCTCCGACATCGAGTTCGTCGCCGCCTTC
>NZ_JABGDE010000023.1:0-5548 GCF_041028325.1 Modestobacter sp. I12A-02662
TTGTCCGGCGGTGTCCTACTCTCCCACCCCGTCCCCGGGGCAGTACCATCGGCGCTGAAAGGCTTAGCTTCCGGGTTCGGAATGGGACCGGGCGTTTCCCTCTCGCCATGACCGCCGTAACGCTGTGAACTTGTCCTCCACCCCCGGCACCGGCCCGACCGGGGCCGCGCACAGGAGGGGTGGGTTCCGTACGTTCAGAACCACACAGTGGACGCGAGCTACGAGCTAGCTGGATGTTGAATGGTCAAGCCCTCGGCCTATTAGTACCGGTCAGCTCCACGACTTGCGCCGCTTCCACTTCCGGCCTATCAACCCGCTGGTCTGGGCGGGGGCCTTACCCGGTTGACCCGGTGAGAGACCTCATCTTGAAGCAGGCTTCCCGCTTAGATGCTTTCAGCGGTTATCCCTGCCGAACGTAGCCAACCAGCAGTGCTCCTGGCGGAACAACTGGCACACCAGAGGTTCGTCCGTCCCGGTCCTCTCGTACTAGGGACAGCCCTTCTCAAGTCTCTTACGCGCACGGCGGATAGGGACCGAACTGTCTCACGACGTTCTAAACCCAGCTCGCGTACCGCTTTAATGGGCGAACAGCCCAACCCTTGGGACCTACTCCAGCCCCAGGATGCGACGAGCCGACATCGAGGTGCCAAACCATCCCGTCGATATGGACTCTTGGGGAAGATCAGCCTGTTATCCCCGGGGTACCTTTTATCCGTTGAGCGACACCGCTTCCACATGCCGGTGCCGGGTCACTAGTCCCAGCTTTCGCTCCTGCTCGACCCGTCGGTCTCGCAGTCAAGCTCCCTTGTGCACTTGCACTCGACACCTGATTGCCAACCAGGCTGAGGGAACCTTTGGGCGCCTCCGTTACATTTTGGGAGGCAACCGCCCCAGTTAAACTACCCACCTGACACTGTTCCTGATCCGGATCACGGACCGAGGTTAGACATCCAATTCGACCAGAGTGGTATTTCAACGGCGACTCCATCCGCACTGGCGTGCGGACTTCACGGTCTCCCACCTATCCTACACAAGCCGAACCGAACACCAATATCAAGCTGTAGTGAAGGTCCCGGGGTCTTTCCGTCCTGCCGCGCGTAACGAGCATCTTTACTCGTAGTGCAATTTCGCCGAGCCTGTGGTTGAGACAGCTGAGAAGTCGTTACGCCATTCGTGCAGGTCGGAACTTACCCGACAAGGAATTTCGCTACCTTAGGATGGTTATAGTTACCACCGCCGTTTACTGGCGCTTGAGTTCTGAGCTTCGCCACACACGAGGTGCGGCTGACCCGTCCCCTTAACGTTCCAGCACCGGGCAGGCGTCAGTCCGTATACATCGTCTTACGACTTCGCACGGACCTGTGTTTTTAGTAAACAGTCGCTTCTCACTGGTCTCTGCGGCCACCCACCGCTGCCCCAGGCTAGCTGGTTCACAGCAGATGGCCCCCCTTCTCCCGAAGTTACGGGGGCATTTTGCCGAGTTCCTTAACCACAGTTCGCTCGATCGCCTCGGTATTCTCTACCTGACCACCTGAGTTGGTTTGGGGTACGGGCCGCTCAGAGCTCGCTAGAGGCTTTTCTCGGCAGCATAGGATCATCCAATTCGCCTCATTCGGCTATGCGTCGGGCCTCACCCTGCATGCGCCACGGATTTACCTGCGGCGCGGGCCACACCCTTGCACCGGTACAACCACTCACCGGTAGGACTACCTTCCTGCGTCACCCCATCGCTTGCCTACTACCAGTCCGGATCCCGTGCTCCACCCGATCAGCCCCGAAGGGCAGTCACGAGCTTCGGACGGTTAGCATCGCTGGGTCCGGCATGGGCGCTCTTTCGCGGGTACGGGAATATCAACCCGTTGTCCATCGACTACGCCTGTCGGCCTCGCCTTAGGTCCCGACTCACCCTGGGCGGATTAGCCTGGCCCAGGAACCCTTGGTCATCCGGCGGAGGAGTTTCTCACTCCCCTTTCGCTACTCATGCCTGCATTCTCACTCGTGTGGCGTCCACGGCTGGATTCCTCCGCCGCTTCACCCGCCACACGACGCTCCCCTACCCACCCCCACCCCTGGCCGGCATCCACGAGGGATACCGACAGGGCACGTGGAAGTGCCACAGCTTCGGCGGTGTGCTTGAGCCCCGCTACATTGTCGGCGCGGAACCACTTGACCAGTGAGCTATTACGCACTCTTTCAAGGATGGCTGCTTCTAAGCCAACCTCCTGGTTGTCACTGCGATCCCACATCCTTTTCCACTTAGCACACGCTTAGGGGCCTTAGCTGATGATCTGGGCTGTTTCCCTCTCGACTACGAACCTTATCGCCCGCAGTCTCACTGCCGCGCTCTCACTTACCGGCATTCGGAGTTTGGTTGACGTCAGTAACCTTGTGGGGCCCATCGGCCATCCAGTGCTCTACCTCCGGCAAGAAACACGCGACGCTGCACCTAAATGCATTTCGGGGAGAACCAGCTATCACCGAGTTTGATTGGCCTTTCACCCCTACCCACAGCTCATCCCCTCCGTTTTCAACCGAAGTGGGTTCGGTCCTCCACGCGGTCTTACCCGCGCTTCAACCTGGCCATGGGTAGATCACTCGGCTTCGGGTCTAGAGCACGCGACTCACAACGCCCTGTTCGGACTCGCTTTCGCTACGGCTACCCCACACGGGTTAACCTCGCCACGTACCACTAACTCGCAGGCTCATTCTTCAAAAGGCACGCAATCACCTCCCACGCACGAGGCGCGGACCAGGCTCTCACGGCTTGTAGGCACACGGTTTCAGGTACTATTTCACTCCCCTCCCGGGGTACTTTTCACCTTTCCCTCACGGTACTAGTCCGCTATCGGTCACCAGGGAGTATTCAGGCTTAGCGGGTGGTCCCGCCAGATTCACACCGAATTTCACGGGCTCGGTGCTACTTGGGATACGATCCGGGAGGCCATGAGTTTTCGTGTACGGGGCTCTCACCCTCTGCGGCGACCCCTTCCAGAGGCCTTCCACTAACACATGGCTTTCTGACTCCCCGACGGCTCGGCAGAACCATCTGGACCGTCCCACAACCCCGACCACACAACACCTGCCGGCTTGACATGCGATCGGTTTGGCCTCATCCGCTTTCGCTCGCCACTACTCACGGAATCACTGTTGTTTTCTCTTCCTGTGGGTACTGAGATGTTTCACTTCCCCACGTTCCCTCCACACGCCCTATGTGTTCAGACGCGGGTCACACCACATGACTGGTGCGGGGTTCCCCCATTCGGACATCCTCGGATCAACGCTCGGTTGGCAGCTCCCCGAGGCTTATCGCAGCCTCCTACGTCCTTCATCGGCTCCTGGTGCCCAGGCATCCACCGTGTGCCCTTAACAACTTGACCACACAAACACCCACGCCCACCCACCAGGCCCGAAGACCTCGAGATGGATCGGCGCGGATATCCAGTTACATGCTCGGCAAACAAATCTTGCTAGATGCTCGCGTCCACTGTGCAGTTCTCAAAGTACGGAGAGTCGCTCCACCTCCCCCACCGCCAGACCCCGGCAACACCCGGGCGGTACGACGAGCACGGAGCCCCCGCGAGACAACGGTCACCCGCTCCCTCAGGACCCAACAGCGTGCCTACGGACCGGCCCCCCACCACCACCGCGTTCCCCACCCTCCCCCCACGCCAAGGCGTGACGAGCAACGAGCGGTACTAGCGGCGACACCAGGTCACCGGCCGAACTGGTCAGCGTTCCACCCTCGAGCACCACCCCACACACGACGCCGGCACCCCGAACTGGGCACCGGTCACGGCCTGGGCGCGGCCCTGGACCACCCCACACCCCCAGGGGGCGCAACGGGCGGCCAGTGCTCCTTAGAAAGGAGGTGATCCAGCCGCACCTTCCGGTACGGCTACCTTGTTACGACTTCGTCCCAATCGCCGATCCCGCCTTCGACGGCTCCCTCCCACACGGGGTTGGGCCACCGGCTTCGGGCGTTACCGACTTTCGTGACGTGACGGGCGGTGTGTACAAGGCCCGGGAACGTATTCACCGCAGCGTTGCTGATCTGCGATTACTAGCGACTCCAACTTCATGGGGTCGAGTTGCAGACCCCAATCCGAACTGAGACCGGCTTTTTGGGATTCGCTCCACCTCACGGTATCGCAGCCCATTGTACCGGCCATTGTAGCATGTTTGCAGCCCTAGACATAAGGGGCATGATGATTTGACGTCATCCCCACCTTCCTCCGAGTTGACCCCGGCAGTCTCCCATGAGTCCCCACCATCACGTGCTGGCAACATGGAACGAGGGTTGCGCTCGTTGCGGGACTTAACCCAACATCTCACGACACGAGCTGACGACAACCATGCACCACCTGTGCACGACGCCAAAGGCACCCCGCATCTCTGCGAGATTTCCGTGCATGTCAAGCCTAGGTAAGGTTCTTCGCGTTGCATCGAATTAAGCAACATGCTCCGCCGCTTGTGCGGGCCCCCGTCAATTCCTTTGAGTTTTAGCCTTGCGGCCGTACTCCCCAGGCGGGGCGCTTAATGCGTTAGCTGCGGCACGGAGACCGTGGAATGGCCCCCACACCTAGCGCCCAACGTTTACGGCGTGGACTACCAGGGTATCTAATCCTGTTCGCTCCCCACGCTTTCGCTCCTCAGCGTCAGTTACTGCCCAGAGACCCGCCTTCGCCACCGGTGTTCCTCCTGATATCTGCGCATTTCACCGCTACACCAGGAATTCCAGTCTCCCCTGCAGTACTCCAGTTTGCCCGTATCGACTGCAGGCCCGAGGTTGAGCCTCGGGTTTTCACAGCCGACGCGACAGACCGCCTACGAGCTCTTTACGCCCAATAATTCCGGACAACGCTTGCACCCTACGTATTACCGCGGCTGCTGGCACGTAGTTGGCCGGTGCTTCTTCTGTAGGTACCGTCACCTCACGGCTTCGTCCCTACTGAAAGAGGTTTACAACCCGAAGGCCGTCATCCCTCACGCGGCGTCGCTGCGTCAGGCTTCCGCCCATTGCGCAATATTCCCCACTGCTGCCTCCCGTAGGAGTCTGGGCCGTGTCTCAGTCCCAGTGTGGCCGGTCACCCTCTCAGGCCGGCTACCCGTCGTCGCCTTGGTAGGCCACTACCCCACCAACAAGCTGATAGGCCGCGGGCCCATCCCCAGCCGATGAATCTTTCCACCACCAGACCATGCGGTCAGCGGTCACATCCGGTATTAGCACCAATTTCTTGGAGTTATCCCGAAGCCGGGGGCAGGTTGCCCACGTGTTACTCACCCGTTCGCCGCTAGGGCACCCCACCGAAGCAGGGGCCTCGCTCGACTTGCATGTGTTAAGCACGCCGCCAGCGTTCGTCCTGAGCCAGGATCAAACTCTCCGTAGATGACATTTGAACCATGGCCGAGAACCGAGAACTGGACGCTCTCGATGTCAATCAACCAAAGGAACCCACCGACATCCCCCACAAAGGAGACCCCGGATGGGGCATTCATTACATGGCACTGACTTTCGGCACGCTGTTGAGTTCTCAAGGAGCGGACGCGC
>NZ_JABGDE010000024.1:0-4628 GCF_041028325.1 Modestobacter sp. I12A-02662
GTCTCCTCCGCCGACGCCGAGATCTGCGCCGACGAGGCCGACAGCTCCTCCGACGACGCCGCCACCGCATCCGAGGACGACGCCACCGACGACAGCACCGACCGCAGGCTCCGCTGCGCCTCGGCCAGCGAGGACGCCATCCGGCCGAGCTCGTCCTGGTCCCGCACCTCGGGAGCGACGGTCAGGTCGCCCTCGGCCATCGCCTGGAGAGCGGTCTGGACCGAACGGACGGTGGCGAGCAGGCGCCGGACGACGAGGAAGGCGAGCGCGGCGGAGACGACGACCGCGGTGATCGCGGCGATCAGCAGCATCCGGATGGCGCTGCTCGCCTCCTCGGCGGCCGCGGCGTTGCGGACCTCGGCCTGGGCCGACTGGGCGACGCCCTCCTCCTCGAGCCCGTCGGCGATGTCGGTGAGCAGCGGGCTGGACACCTCCCGGTAGATCAGGGCGAAGGCGGCCAGGTTCCCGGCGTCCGCGGCCGGGAAGAGCTCGGTGGCGTTCGAGGCCAGGAACGCCGCGCGGGCGTCCAGGTACTTCTGCATCGCGGCCTGGTCGACGACGAAGGGTTCGTACTCCACCAGCGCGGCGTCGACGTCGGCCTGCTTCTCGTCCATCTCTCCGAGCAGCTCCACCCGGCGGGCCGGGTCGGAGACGGCGTACTCGAGCACGCGGGCACGGTGGGCCGCGGTGGCCCGCTGGACGGCGGAGAGCGCGTTCAGCGGCTTGAGGTTCTCGGCGTAGATGGTCTCCTGGCCGGCGCGCATGTCGTCGATGCGCGTGACCGCCAGCGCGTTCGTGCCGAGCACGACTGCGGCGAGCAGTGCCAGGACGGCACCGATCTTGACACCGACAGGTCGGTCGGCGAACCACCCGAGACGTCGGGGGGGTGAGGCGACGCTGTGCATGGCGGGTACTCCAGGGATCGTGGAAGAGCGGGCGGGACAGAGGGTTCCCGTGCAGATCGTGTCGCACGGCGCGCCATTGCCCGCAGCGCGGTGAGGCGTGTCGCAATGAACCGGGGAATGGCGTGACGACCATTCTGTGGAGTCGCCCTGTCGACACGGGGAGACGCATCAGCAGAGCAACACGGAAATGCAGGAACGGTCGCCGCCCTCCCGAGCCCGGAAGTGCGGCGACCGTTTCCTGGTGTGCTGCGGAGCGGAGGTCAGGTGCCGACGGCCCGGTTGACGTCGAGGGCGAGCAGGAGCTGGCCGGAGAGCTTGTAGGCGCCGCGGATCAGCTCACGCCCCGCCCCGTCGAGGGTGTCCGGCGGGGCCTCGAAGTCCCGCACGTTCACGTCGACGACGTCGGCGATGCTGTCGACCAGCAGGCTCACGGCCTCGCCGTGCAGCCGGACGACGATGACGACGGCCTCCTGCCCCTCCGGGCGGGGCTTGCGGCCCAGGCGCTCACGCAGCTCGATCGCCGTGACGACCTGACCGCGCAGGTTGATCAGGCCGGCGACGGCCGGGGGAGCCAGCGGCACCCGGGTGATCCCCTGGCTGCGCAGCACCTCCTGCACGTGCTCGACCTCGACCCCGAACAGGTCGCCGTCCAGCCAGAACGTCGCCAGCTGCGCGCTGGCCGGCACCGCGGCAGTCGTGCTCACGTCAGACCTCCATCAGGGGGGTGGTGGGGGAGAAGTCGGTGCCCTCGAACCCGAAGGGCGGGGTGTCGAATGCCGCGCCGGGCTGCCCGGCGGAGGCGGTGTAGAACGCCGGGTCGGCGGCCAGGATCGCGGCCCGGACGTCGAGCAGCTCGGTGACCCGCTCGCCGATGACCGCCGACCCGAGCAGGCCCAGGTCGTCGATGTCGCTCTGCACCGCGGCCTCGCCGTCGACGATGTCGAGGATCTCGTCCACGACGATGGCGACGCTGCGGCCGTGGTCGGCGTACACGATGACCTCGAGCACCTCGCGGTCGTTGTCGCCGAAGGCGCCCAGGTGCCGGTCCAGCCGGACGATCGGCAGGATCGCGCCGCGGTACTGGACGACCTCGCGGGAGCCGACGCGCTCGACGGTGTCGCTGCGCACCTGCTCCAGGCGGGTGACGGTGTCCAGCGGGATGGCCACCCGGCGCCCGCCGCCGATCGCGGCGAGCAGCATGCGGGTGCGCTCCGCGGCGGAGGCCGCCGCGGCGGCGGCCAGCGCGTTGCGCCGCTCCTGGCGCTCGGTGCTCTCCGTGCGCAGCGCGCGGCGGGCCAGCGCCTGGACGTCGAGGATCAGCGCGACCGCGCCGTCCCCGAGCACCGTGGCGCCGGAGTAGAGGCCGATCGCCTTGAGCTGGCCGCCGACGGCCTTGACCACGATCTCCTCGGTGTTGATGACGCGGTCGACCACCAGGCCGAACCGGCGGCCCTCCGAGGACAGGACGGCGATCACCACGTGCCCGTCGTGCCGGTCCGACGACAGCCCCAGCACCTCCGCGAGGTGCACCAGCGGCAGCAGCTCACCGCGCAGGCGGTACACCGAGGCCCCGCCGACGTCCTCGACGGCCGCGGCCGCCTTCTCGGCGTCCAGGGCCACGAGCTCCTGCAGGCTGATCTGCGGGATGGCGTACCGGTCACCGGCGCACTCGATGGTCAGCGCCGGGACGATCGCCAGGGTCAGCGGGATGCGCAGCCGGGTGCAGGTGCCCTTCCCGGGGACCGACTCGACCTCGATGGTGCCGCCGATGGCCTCGATGTTGGTCTTCACCACGTCCATGCCGACGCCGCGCCCGGAGACGTTCGTGACGGCGGCGGCGGTGGAGAACCCGGGCAAGAAGATCATCTGCAGCACGTCGGCCGGGCTCATCCGGGACAACGCGTCGGCGGTGACCAGGCCCCGCTCCACGGCCTTGGCGCCGATCCGGGCCGGGTCGATGCCGGCGCCGTCGTCGACGACCTCGACCACGACCTGGCCGCTCTCGTGCCGGGCCCGCAGGGTCAGCACGCCCTCGCCGGCCTTGCCGGCCGCGGCGCGGGCGGCGGAGGTCTCGATGCCGTGGTCGACGGAGTTGCGGACCAGGTGGGTCAGCGGGTCCTTGACCGCCTCGAGCAGGGTCTTGTCGAGCTCGGTCTCCCGGCCCTCCATCTCCAGCCGGACGGTCTTGCCGCACTGCAGGCCCAGGTCGCGGACGACGCGGGGGAGCTTGGACCAGATGTGGTCGATCGGCTGCATGCGCGTCTTCATGACGCCCTCCTGCAGCTCGCTGGCGATGAGGTTCAGCCGCTGCGAGGCGCGCACCAGGTCCTGGTCGCTCTGCCGGGCCACGTACTGGACGATCTGGTTGCGGGTGAGCACCAGCTCGCCCACGAGCAGCATCAGGTTGTCCAGCAGGTCGACGTCCACCCGGATGGTGCTGTCGGCGACCGCCCGGCGGCCGGGCTGGCCGTTCCTCGGGTCCGCGTCGCCCTCGGCGTGGACCTCGGCGGTCGCCGGGGCCGCGACCGGGACGAGGGGCACCACGGGCACCTCGAGCACCGGGGCCTCGACGACGACCGGCTCGGCCGGCAGCACCTCGGCGGCCGGCACGGGCGCGGGGGAGGGGATGGCCGGGGCGGCCTTCGCGCGGGGAGCCCGCTTGGCGGGGGCCTTCTTCGACGGGGCCTTGGCCGCGGGTGCCTTCCTCGCCGGCGCCTTGGCCCGGGCGGGAGCGGCGGCCGGCGGAGCCTCGGCGGGTTCGACCTCGGCCGGCGGGGCGGCAGGAGCGGCCTCGGCGACCTGCTGCTCGACGGGGGCCGGGGAGTCCTCGAGGGCGGCGCTGATCAGCACGACGCTGCCGGCCACCTCGACCGAGCCCTCGCCACCTGTGGCCTCGATGGCCGCCAGCAAAGCGCGGATGGTGTCGACCATCTGCAGCAGCGCGTCGGTGCGCGCGGGGGTCAGCTCCAGCGCGCCGTCCCGCAGCCGGGAGAGGAGGTTCTCCCCGACGTGCGCGATCTCCTCCAGCCGGTTGAAGGCCAGGAAGCCACTCGTGCCCTTGATCGTGTGGATCGTCCGGAAGATGCTCGACAGGCGCTCCCGCGAGTTGGGGTCCTGCTCCAGGGCCACGAGGTCCTGGTCCAGTTGGTCGAGGTTCTCGTGGCTCTCCACGAGGAACTCCTCGACGATGTCGTCCAGACCGTCCACGCCTTGCCTCATCCCTCCAGGCCCCCGGGCCAGCCCCGGCAGCGTTGGCTGTTTCGGCACGGTCCGGGACCCCTTGAGGTGAATCCCGGGCCCGTGCGCAGCTCGAACGAGATCGCCGTGCCACCGTGGCGGGGAGGCGTCTCGACACCATGTCGACGTCGGGGACCGGTCACCCGGCCGGCGAGGCCGCGCGCGCCGACCCGACGTGTCCTCGTCATCGGCAGGACGGCGCCCGCCCGTGACCGAGGGGCGGGCGGGGACGGCGGGAGGGCGGGGTCAGTCCGCGGGCGGGCTCTTCACGGCCAGGACGGGGCAGTCGACGTCCATCAGGATGCGCTGCGCCGCGCTGCCCATGAGCAGCTTGCCGACCGCCGTCCGCCGGCGGACCCCGATCACCAGGACCTCCTCAGCCCTCGCACGCTCGGGCCGAGCCTCGGGACGAGGCCGATCAGTACGTGAAGCGGCCCACGGTGGTGCGCAGGTCGCTGGCCATCTTCGACAGCTCGTCGACGGCCT
>NZ_JABGDE010000025.1:0-3444 GCF_041028325.1 Modestobacter sp. I12A-02662
ATCAGCGAGGTGATCGGCAGCATCAACGACTTCCAGCTGACCATCGCCTCCGCGGTGGAGGAGCAGACCGCCACCACGAATGAGATGTCCCGGTCGGTGCAGGAGGCCGCCGGCGGGTCGACGGAGATCGCCACCAACATCACCGGTGTCTCCACCGCCGCCTCCTCCACCACCCAGGCGCTGGGCCAGACCCGGCAGGCCGTGGACGAGCTGTCGAAGATGGCATCGGACCTGCGCACCACCGTGGGCCGCTTCACGTACTGAAAAACACCCCCTGCCCCCACCACTCGCGAGCTCGTGGCGGGGCCCTGCAGGGAGCCGACCCCCGCGGCCGCCGCTTCGCCCCCTTCCCCGGGCGGAGTGGCGGCCGTGGCCTTTTTCCGGGTCCGCCACCGATTCCCCGGGTCCGTCACCGAGTCGACATGTGACCCCGGCGGAATGGTCGCCGTGCAATTCCGGCGCGTGTGGCGAAACGCGCGATCGAACACAACGGAACCGTCCGGTGCCGTCACACTGGAACCGTTCCCAGTGGCTGCTCGGGACCGCCGTCCGGCGGGACGAGGAAGCCATCCTTCCTCCAGGAGACCGTGATGAGCTCCCGTTCCCTCACCCGTCGGCACTGGTTCGCCGACCGGCCGGTCGGCGTCAAGATCGGAGCCGCCGTCGGGCTGCTCGGTGTGGTGGCCGTCGGACTGACCACCCTCGCCACCGACCGGTTGTCGCACCTCAGTGACAGCCAGCAGGAGATGTACGTCGACAGCGTCATCCCGCTGCAGCAGCTCGGCGCCATCCAGCGCAGCTTCCAGGGCGACCGCGCGCGCTACATCACCTACCCCATGGTCGACGTGGCCGCGCGAGCGGAACTCACCGCCGAGCTCGCCGAGCGCCGGCAGGTGCTGCAGGACCAGCTCGCCGACTACGAGACCTCGGCACCGGACCCCGCTGCGTTCACTGCCCTGTCCAGTGACCTGACCGACTGGTACACGGTGGCGCAGCGGCAGCTCGTGCCGGCCGCTGACAACGGTGACCTCGTCGGGTCCGGGTTCGTCATCACCGGGCCGCTGCAGGACGCGACGGACGTGCTCATGGACGAGCTGCAGGTGCAGCTCGACCAGCACGGCACGGAGGCGGACGTCCTGAACCAGGCCGGCGCTGCGGAGGCCGACACGGCCACGCGACTGCTGTGGGTGGTCCTGGTCCTGAGCCTGCTGGGCGCCGGTGCCCTCGCCTGGTGGGTCATCCGGCAGATCACCGGCACGGTGCGCTCGGTCGCCCACTCGGTCCTCGCCCTGGCGCAGGGCGACCTGACCGTCGAGCCGGAGGTCCGGTCGCGCGACGAGCTCGGGCGCATGGCCGCCGGCCTCAAGGACGCGCAGCAGAGCCTGCGGTCGGTGCTGTCGCAGGTGGGCGCCTCGGCGGATGCGGTGGCCGTGTCGTCGGAAGAGCTGTCGGCGTCGTCGGCGCAGATCTCGGCGTCGGCGGAGGAGACCTCCGCGCAGTCGGGTGTCGTGTCGACGGCGGCGGAGGAGGTGTCGCGCAGCGTGGCCACGGTGGCGGCGGGGGCGGAGCAGATGGGCGCCTCGATCCGGGAGATCTCGCAGAACGCGAACGAGGCGGCGCGGGTGGCGGCGCAGGCGGTGACCGAGGCGGAGTCGACGAACGCGACGGTGGTGCGGCTGGGGGAGTCCTCCCGGGAGATCGGCAACGTGGTGAAGGTGATCACCTCCATCGCGGAGCAGACGAACCTGCTGGCGCTCAACGCCACGATCGAGGCGGCGCGGGCCGGTGAGGCCGGCAAGGGGTTCGCGGTGGTGGCCAACGAGGTGAAGGAGCTGGCCCAGGAGACGGCGAAGGCGACCGAGGACATCGCCCGCCGGGTGGAGGCGATCCAGGGCGACACGGCGCGGGCCGTGGAGGCGATCACCGGGATCGGGCAGACCATCGGCTCGATCAACGACTTCCAGCTGACCATCGCCAGTGCCGTGGAGGAGCAGACCGCCACCACCAACGAGATGTCGCGGTCGGTGCAGGAGGCCGCCGGCGGCTCCACGGAGATCGCCACCACCATCACCGGGGTCTCCACCGCCGCGTCCTCCACCACCCAGGCGCTGGGGCAGACCCGGCAGGCCGTGGACGAGCTGTCGAAGATGGCCAGCGACCTGCGCACCACCGTGGGCCGCTTCACCTACTGAGAACACCCCCTGCCCCCACCACTCGCGAGTTCGTGGCGGGGCCCTGCAGGGGGCCGACCCCCGCGGCCGCCGCTTCGCCCCCTTCCCCGGGCGGAGTGGCGGCCGTGGCCGTTGCCGGGCTTGCCATCTGTCGACAAATGGCCCACCAGGCGACGCCGGTCGCCATTCTGAGGCGCTTCAACAAAACGTTGCGAAATTGCTCCGGATGAAGTCGCAGGCTGCGCACGATGTGCTTGTCATGGACGACCGACCTAGGAGCTTTCGATGAGCACAGCAGACCGACCGCGGACCCGCAGGGCGTGGTTCGCCGACCGGCCGGTCGGGATCAAGGTGCTCGGCGCGGTCGGGATCACGGCGGCTGCTGCGGCCGCAGTCGGCCTCGTGGGCCTGAGCGCCGTCGGGTCCACGCACGACCAGACGACTGCGCTCTACGCCCACGACATGGCGGGCGCCGCCGACCTCGCCGCTGCCAACCTCGCGATGAACCAGTCCCAGCTGGAGGTCGTCAGCCACGCCTCGTCGCTGGACCCCCAGTTCAAGCAGAGGTGGGCCGACCAGTTCACGACGACGGCCGCCGACTTCGACGCAGCGCTCGCCGCCTACGCCACCCACACCCGTTCCGGTGACCTCACCCTGGTGGACCAGGCCAGGGCCGAGTACGCGAGCTTCGCCGACGGGGTGCAGAGCCAGGCCTTCCCGCGCAGCGCCGCGGGCGACACCCGCGGCTACTTCGCCGCCCGCGACCAGTACCTCACCCCGCACATGACCGCGGTGCAGGACATCCTCGGCACGTTGACCGAGGCGGAGGAGCAGGCCGGGGCCGCCTCCCTCGACGAGGCCGGTCAGCAGTACGTCGACACCCGCCTGATGCTTGCCGCACTCCTCGTCATCAGCGTCGCGACAGCGCTGGCCGTGGGAGCGCTGGTGGCCCGCTCCATCACCCGGGGCCTGTCGAAGGTCCGCACGGTGGCCGAGGCGATCGAGGCCGGCGACCTGACTGTCACGTCCGGGCTGACGTCGCGGGACGAGGTCGGCCGGATGGCGGTCGCGCTCGACCGGGCGCAGGAGTCGCTCCGCGAGGTGATGGCGTCCGTGGTGACGTCCGCGGACGCGGTGGCGGCGTCGTCGGAGGAGCTGTCGGCGTCGTCGGCGCAGATCTCGGCGTCGGCGGAGGAGACCAGCGCGCAGTCGGGTGTGGTGTCGGCGGCGGCGGAGGAGGTGTCGCGGAACGTGGGCACGGTGGCGGCGGGCG
>NZ_JABGDE010000026.1:0-1897 GCF_041028325.1 Modestobacter sp. I12A-02662
AGCATCCGGGCGCCGGACTCGCGCGCCTCGGCGTCCCAGCCGAAGACGCAGGTGGTCAGCACGCCGTCGAAGCCGGCGCCGGCCAGGGCGGCGAAGGCCGCGTCGGCGTCGACGTCGCCGCGGCCGAGCTCCATGTGCTGGTGGACGCGGACGGGGTTGCCGGGCGGGTTGGTGATGTAGCGCAGCCCGTCCGAGGCGGTGTGGTCCATCGAGTCGGCGACGTGCACGTGGGTGAGCAGCGGCCCGGCGTGGGCGATGATCCCGGCCGCGTCGTCGCCCTGGTGGAACGTGTGCGGCATGCAGTAGAGGAAGGACACGAGCGGGGAGTCGATGCCGCGGATGAGGTCCACGGCCGGGTGGCCGAGCTCCACGAAGTCGTCGGGGTGCGGCTCGAGCGCCAGCCGGATCCCCTCCCGCTCGAACACCGGCAGCAGCTCCTCCATCGAGCGCCAGAACATCGCCTCGGCCAGCTCCGGCGCCTCGGGGCGGCCGTTGAACTCGCTGTTCATCGTGTCCACGCCGAGCTCGGCGCAGATCTCGATGGCCCGCTTCCAGTACCGGACGGCGGCCTGCCGCTCGACCTCCCCGGGGCCCGACCACCGCATCACGGGCAGCAGCGAGGTCACCCCCACCCCGGCGTCGGCCAGCCTCGACCGGAACGCGCGCACCGTCGCCAGGTCGACGCGGGGGTGCTGGAAGAACGGGATGAAGTCCGCCCGCGGGGACAGCTCCATCCACTCGTAGCCGATCGAGGCGACCGCGTCGGGCAGCTCGAGCAGCGGCGTCGTCCGCAGCATCTGCGGGTCCAGGGCGATCCTCATCGCGGCGCCAGCTCCACCTCGGTGCGCCGGCCGGACCGCAGCGCCGCCACCCCGGCGGCGCAGACCGCCTGGGCCGCGTAGCCGTCCCAGGCGCCGGGGCCGTCGACGGTGCCGCGGCGGGCGGCGTCCACCCACCGCTGCAGCTCGATGTCGTAGGCCCGGCCGAAGCGCTGCCGGAAGTCCGGCGCGATCGCGGTGCTCCGCGTCGCCCCCGACGCGCCGCCGCTGTGCCGGACCAGGCCCAGGTCCAGGCCGATCATCGCGCTGCCGTCCTCGGCGACCACCTCGGTGCGGACCTCGTAGGCCACGCCGGTGCTGACGAACACCTCGACGTCGACGATGCGCCCGCTGGTCATCTCGAGCAGCACCAGCAGCGGGTCGGACTCACCGGCCACCGCGTGCCGGGTCGCCTTCGGCCGGAGCACGGTGACGGCGGCGATCTCCTCGCCGAGCAGGAAGCGGGCGACGTCGACCTCGTGCACCACCGAGTCGTTGATCATCATCTCGCTGGTGAAGTGCGGCGGGACGGCGGCGTTGCGGTGGGCGCAGTGCACGACGAGCGGTTCGCCGATCTCCCCGGACTCGACCAGCGCGCGCAGCTGCGCGTACTCGGGGTCGAAGCGCCGCATGAACCCGACCTGCACGAGCCGGCGGCCGGTGCGCTCGGCGTACTCGTCCTCGGCGCGGACGACGGCCAGGGAGGTGCCGGCGTCCATGGTCAGCGGCTTCTCGCAGAGCACCGGCTTGCCGTGCTGGATGCAGGCGCGCACCTGCTCCTCGTGGAACTGGCCGGGAGTGGCGATCAGGACGGCGTCGACCTCGTCGTCCGCGATGGCGGCGAGCGGGTCGTCGACCACCCGGCAGCCGGGCACGTCCGCGGCTACCTGCTCGGCCTTCTCCCGGAACGCGTCGCTGACCACCACCACGCGGGCGCCGGAGATCCGGCTGTGCAGGCGGGCCACGTGGTCCGCGCCCATCATCCCGACGCCGAGCACGGCGACCCGCAGCTCCGCGGCAGGGACGTCGGCCAGTTCCGGCAGGACCCCGGAGGTGGTCTCGGTGGTCGTCACGCCTGG
>NZ_JABGDE010000027.1:0-1562 GCF_041028325.1 Modestobacter sp. I12A-02662
TCAGTCCCGGATGCCCCTGCGGGGCACCAGCAAGGATGAGAATCGTGGGCGGCCGTCCGTAGAGCCCGGGAATGTCACTGGCGCGGCGAGCCCGTCATTCAGTCTGGCGCCGGGGCCTCTAGGAACCAACAACTGTCGCCACGAGCACGAGTGTCAGAGTCTCGAACGCAGAGGCCCCACGGGCGGCCACCCCTGGTTCAAGTCGCAGGGAGGGCCTCGAGATGGACGTACTGGTGGATCGGTGCGCGGGGCTGGACGTGCACAAGGACACCGTCATGGCGGTGGTGCGCCGCCCGACGGCGAGCGGCTCTGGCCGTGAGCAGGAGGTGCGTCAGTACCGCACCTTCACCGCCGCGCTGCGTGAGTTGCGCGCCTGGTTGGTCGCCGAGCGGGTGACCCAGGTGGCGATGGAGGCGACCGGCTCGTACTGGAAGCCGGTCTGGCACGTGCTCGAGGCCGAGATCGGCTATGAGCTGCAGCTGTGCAATCCGCGGCACGTGAAGAACCTGCCCGGCCGCAAGACCGACGTCTCCGACGCCGCCTGGCTGGCCCAGCTGCTCGAATGCGGGCTGCTGCGAGGCAGCTTCGTGCCCAGTCCGGTGATGGCCCGGCTGCGGGACCTGACCCGGTACGCGAAGAAGCTGACCGAGGAGCGCACCCGGGAGATCCAGCGACTGCAGCGCGTGCTGGAGGACGCCGGGATCAAGCTGGACTCGGTCGCCTCCGACGTGATGGGCAAGTCCGCCCGGGCGATGCTCGAGGCGCTGATCGCCGGCGAGCGCGACCCGGCGGTGCTCGCCGACTTCGCACAGACCCGGATGCGGGTGAAGATCCCCGAACTGCGGCTGGCGCTGGAGGGCGGATTCAGCGAGCACCACGCCCTGCTGCTGCGCATGCTGCTGGACCACATCGATCACCTCAGCGCCGCGGTCGATCGGCTCGACGCGCAGGTGGAGGCCGAGGTCGCCCCTTTCTCCAAGGCGGTTGAGCTGCTCGGCACGATCCCCGGACTCGGTCCTCGGACGGCGTGGGTGATCCTCGCCGAGGCCGGCCCGGACATGACCCGCTTCCCGACCGCGGCGCACCTGGCCTCCTGGGCGGGGCTGTGCCCGGGCAACCACGAGTCGGCCGGCAAACGATCCTCCGGGCGCGCACGCAAGGGCGACACCGCGCTGCGCACCGCGATGGTGGAGGCCGCCTGGGCGGCGACCCGCACCCGCAGCACCTATCTGGGCGCTCAGTACCAGCGCTTCCGGCGGCGCTTCGGCAGCCGGGGAGAGACCAAGGCGATTTTCGCCGTTGCGCACACAATGTTGGTGATCGCCTGGCACGTCCTCGCCGAGCACAAGCCCTACGCCGAGCTCGGGGTCGACTACTTCACCCGCCGCGCAGATCCCGAGGCCCACGCTCGACGCCTCGCCCGGGAGATCGAGAAGCTCGGCTTCGACGTCACCATTCACGTCACCATTCAGCCGCACGCCGCCGTCTGACCCGACGCCCTCACTCACCGCGGCTCAGCCGTGGAACTGACGCCTGCCTCGGAACCCTGATTCTCGTGTCAG
>NZ_JABGDE010000028.1:0-1191 GCF_041028325.1 Modestobacter sp. I12A-02662
GTCTCCTCCGCCGACGCCGAGATCTGCGCCGACGAGGCCGACAGCTCCTCCGACGACGCCGCCACCGCATCGGCGGACGACGCCACCGTGCTCATCACGGTGCGCAGCTGGCCCAGGGCGCCGTCCAGGGCCGCCGCCGTCCGGCCCACCTCGTCCCGCTGGTCCAGACCGACGTCGGCCGTGAGGTCACCGGCGGCCAGCCGCTCCGCCGCCCGCCGCAGCCGACCCAGCCCACGGGTGACCGAGCCGGCCACCAGCCATCCGACGATGACGGCGACGAGGACACCCAGCGCGCAGACGACCACCATGGTCCTGGCCGCGTCGGACACCGCCTGCTCGTAGCCGGCACCGGTCGTGAGCAGCTCCTCGGCGTCCTGCTGCCCCTGCGTGAGCACCTCCTCGTAGACCTTGCGGAGGTCCCGGGTCTGCCCCATCGCCTGGGCCACCGCCGCCTGCGGGTCCGTGGCGAAGAGGACGAACTCGGACTGCATGCTCGCCGACCAGGCATCGACGCCGACCTGCAGCTCGTCCAGGAACGCCCTCTCCTCCGGCGTCGCGGCGGCAGCCCGCGCGTCGTCGAACAGGCCGCTGATCTTCTCCAGTCGGCTGTCGACCTCCTCCGCGAAGTCCGGGTCGGCGGTGAGCAGGTAGCCGCGCTCGTCGTTCGCCGTCGCCTTGGCCGTGACGGCGATGTCGGCGAGGGCGTCCATGTACGGCAGGGACGAGCTCAGCTCCTGGGCGCGCGCGTCCCGCAGGTCGCCGAGCCGGTCGACGGCCAGGACCCCCACGCCCACAGCGGTGACCGAGGCGAGCGCGACCGCGCCCAGGATCTTCGTCCGGACCGAGCGGTCCGCCATCCAGCGGGACCGGGGGCGCGCTTCTGCGGTGCTCATTCTCTGTGTCTCTTCCTGTGGGATCCGGCGGACGTTCGGTGCCGAGCACGGCCGCGCTGCCGTCTCCTCGTGGAACTGGGCCCCAGGTGCACGGGAGGGCTCTCAGAGAATGGCGTCCGGCTGTCACGCAGATGCGCTGCTCTGCACCCGCGTGTTCCAGAAGTGCCGGTCGCCATTCTCCGCAGATGGTTTGTCGACACAGGAGATCGACTCGGAAAGGCCGCCGTCGATCAGTACGTGAAGCGGCCCACGGTGGTGCGCAGGTCGCTGGCCATCTTCGACAGCTCGTCGACGGCCT
>NZ_JABGDE010000029.1:0-1035 GCF_041028325.1 Modestobacter sp. I12A-02662
GTCATCGGCCTGGTCAACGAGGTCTCCGACCCCCGCGACGTGGTGGTCTGCGCCGCCGGGTCCATGCCCGGGGACCTGCACAAGATGTGGCGGGTCCGCGACCGCAATGGCTACCACGTCGAGTACGGCTACTCGTGCATGGGCTACGAGATCCCCGGCGGCATCGGCATCCGGATGGCCAGCCCCGACCGGGAGGTGTTCGTCATGCTCGGCGACGGGGGCTACCTGATGATGCCGACCGAGCTGGTCACCGCCGTCCAGGAGGGCGTGAAGATCATCGTCGTCCTGGTGCAGAACCACGGCTTCGCCTCCATCGGCGCGCTCTCCGAGCAGCTGGGCTCCCAGCGTTTCGGCACCCGGTACCGCTACCGCGCCCCCAGCGGCCGGCTCGACGGGGACGTGCTCCCGGTCGATCTGGCCGCGAACGCGGCGAGCCTGGGTGTGAACGTGCTGGTCGCCAAGGACGGGCCCAGCCTCGCCGACGCCCTGCGCGCGGCGAAGGCCGCCGACCGGACCACCGTCGTGCACGTCGAGACCGACCCGCTGATCGACGCCCCGTCCAGCGAGTCCTGGTGGGACGTGCCGGTCAGCGAGGTCTCGACCCTCGACAGCACCCGCAGCGCCCGCACCGTCTACGAGCAGTGGAAGGCCGTCCAGCGGCCAGCCTATCTCGCGCCGTCCGAGCATGGCCCCCAGCCCTCGAGGGTCAGGCCGACGTCTCCCGGCGAGGGCGAAGGGTGATCCGGCAGGCAGCCAGCCTCGGCGTCGACGTCCTGGTCGCCCGAGCGGTCCCAGCTCCGAGGTGGCGCTGCGCCAAGCGGGAGGCCAGCGACCGGATGACCGTCGTGTCCGTCCGCGCGGTTCCGCCCCGACCAACCCATCAAGACGAAGGAGGTGCTCATGAGCGCGGACAGCCAGGTGGCGTCGGCCGAGCAGCAGAACACGGGCCGGGCCCGGATCCGGGTCGGGTCCGCACCCGACTCGTGGGGGGTCTGGTTCCCCGACGACCCGCAGCAGGTGCCGTGGCAGCGGTTC
>NZ_JABGDE010000030.1:0-995 GCF_041028325.1 Modestobacter sp. I12A-02662
GGTGGTCCTTCGTCAGCGTTCGATGTCTCCGCGGATGAAGGCCTCGACGGCGTCGCGGGCGGTGGCGTCGTCGTACTGGACGGGGGGGCTCTTCATGAAGTAGGAGGAGGCGGAGAGGATGGGGCCGCCGATGCCGCGGTCGAGGGCGATCTTGGCGGCGCGGACGGCGTCGATGATGATGCCGGCGGAGTTGGGGGAGTCCCAGACCTCGAGCTTGTACTCCAGGCTCAGCGGCACGTCGCCGAAGGCGCGGCCCTCCAGGCGGACGTAGGCCCATTTGCGGTCCGAGAGCCAGGGCACGTGGTCGGAGGGTCCGATGTGCACGTTGCCGGCGCCCATGTCGCGGTCGACCTGGCTGGTGACCGACTGGGTCTTGGAGATCTTCTTGGACTCCAGGCGCTCGCGTTCGAGCATGTTCTTGAAGTCCATGTTGCCGCCGACGTTGAGCTGCATGGTGCGGTCGAGCTGGACGCCGCGGTCTTCGAAGAGCTTGGCCAGGACGCGGTGGGTGATGGTGGCCCCGACCTGGCTCTTGATGTCGTCGCCGACGATGGGGACGCCGGCGGCGGTGAACTTGTCGGCCCACTGCGGGGTGCCGGCGATGAAGACCGGCAGGGCGTTGACGAAGGCGACGCCGGCGTCGATGGCGGCCTGGGCGTAGAACTCGGCGGCCTGCTGGGAGCCGACGGGGAGGTAGCAGACGAGCACGTCGGCGTGGGAGGCGCGCAGGGCGGTGACGATGTCGACGGGCTGCTCGTCGGATTCGGCGATGGTCTCGCGGTAGTACTTGCCCAGCCCGTCGAGGGTGGTGCCGCGCTGGACGGTGACCCCGAGCGGGGGGACGTCGCAGATGGTGATGGTGTTGTTCTCGCTGGCGACGATGGCCTCGGACAGGTCGCGGCCGACCTTCTTGGCGTCGACGTCGAAGGCGGCGACGAACTCGATGTCGGAGACGTGGTAGTCGCCGAACCGGACGTGCATCAGGCCGGGGACCG